>CAZIVV010000158.1:0-24879 GCA_964542775.1 uncultured Desulfomonile sp. | reverse complement strand
CCTATAATATGATTGATTCCGGCTCAGCGACAAACCAAACCTAATCCTTCCTTTGGCCCGTTTACGAACGGGCTACTTTTTTTTGGGAATCAGAATTCTATACCTCTCTGAGCCTTCACTCCGGAGTTGAAAGGATGTTTGATCTCCTTCATTTCAGTTACCAGATCCGCTGAGTCTATCAGTGATTGTGGGGCCCCTCTGCCTGTGACGACTACATGCATGTTCTCGGGTCTGGCTTTGAGAAAATCGATCACTTCTTTGTCGTCAATCACACCATAACTCATCAGATACGTTAATTCATCGAGAACAACCATTCTGTAACTGTGAGACTGTATTTTTGCCTTGGCGAATTCCCAGGCTTCACTGGCTATTTTAATATCTTCATTTATGTTATCTGATTTCCAGGTGAATCCTCGTCCCTTTACATGTATTTCGAGCTGATCCTCAAATTTTTTGGCAGATTCCAGTTCACCATATTTCCATGAACCTTTAAGAAATTGTATGACACAGATCCTGAATCCATGCCCCAAAGCTCTGAAGACCTGTCCAAGAGCTGCGGTTGTTTTTCCCTTGCCTTCTCCCGTATTAACAATCAAGAGGCCCTGCGTCATATATTTTCCCTTCCTAGCCCGTTTTCCCTGTCATCAATTGGTCTGTTGACCGTGGGAGCGCGGCTTCCCTTATAATCAGGAAAGCTTCATGCCCTATCAACCATGTTGCCGGGATTCAGTATCCAGTTGGGGTCCAGCGCGGACTTTATCCGCCTTATTTCGTGGATACCCGAATCACCAATCATTGTTCCAAGAATTTTTTTCTTCAGTTTTCCAACGCCATGTTCTCCTGAGACGCTACCTCCGATGGAACACACATACTTTGCCAGTTCCAGGTGTAATTCGTTGAAGCGCTCCATTTCCCCGGATTCCCTGGCCATAATGTTTGCATGCAGATGAGCGTTACCAATGTGACCAAACACAAAAGACGCTCCTTTAGGCAATCTGTCGTCATATAGCCTCATCAGGACATCGAGTTTATCCATGGGGACTGACAGGTCTGTTCCAATCTTACGAAGCCCCGGCCTGATTCGTTCGTTAAGCCTCTCGGGCACCCGAATCCGTTCAAGCCTCAACGAGCGCAAATGTTTTTCATCGAGAGCCGCCTCGGTTTCAACCCGGCCAATATTATTCTTCAGTTTTAGTAATTCCAGCAGATCAGACCATTTTTGAAGCTTCATATACATGTCATCATTGTTTGCGTAGTCCTGTTCCACATAAAGAGCGCCGTAAAAATCATCCAGTTTTTGGGCGTGGGGCCCATCCAGTAATTCGGCAGTGGAAGATCCAAACCACTCGATACAGGAGGGACATATTTCTTTGAAACCCTTTAGATCATCAACATGCTTGTCTTTAAACCCCGGTGTTGAATTATTATTAGAAAAATGATTTCGACTTATGTCTTTACCGAAACGTTTCCTCAAGTGGTCCAGTGTCTGGACAACAGTAACTGTTGCGTATCTGGATGAAACAAATATCATTAACGCGAAGTACGGATCCCTGCGTTTCAACAACCTTGTCCTGGCGCTCAATACAACTCCAAGAATGCCATCTCCGCCGATAAACAGGTCAACAAGGTCCATACGCTTATCAGAAAACAGCCCGGCAGCGTTTTTTACATCATTCCACGACGGCTGAAGAATTCTGGGCGCCGGTATTGAAATGTCTTCACTGAGTTGGTTGGGCATGTCGCAGATCTTGATCCTGAAGTGGCCTCCTTCACTGTAGAAGCGGCCGCGTTCAACATCCAGAACAGGTCCATCAGGAAGCGCGACCCGCAGCGCTTCTATGTAGTTCCTGGTGGGACCGTAAAGATAACTTAAGGACCCTGAAGCGTTGCAGGCAATTGTTCCGCCGATTGTACAGGAATCTTCTGAAGTAGGGTCAGGCGGATAAAAATAGCCTCTGGATTCAACGAGCTTTTTGTAATCTTTTAATATTGCCCCTGCTCCAACATGACTGACGTTTTCCTCATCGATGGAGTCAAGGTTTTTGACATTCAGGATAAATCCACTTTGAGGCGCTGATGCTCCGGTAATAGATGTTTTACCTGAGACTACCGTCAATGGGACCATGAACTCATTAGCCAGCTGCAGGGCGAGCGTAACATCCTGTTCGCCTCGCACTCTTATGAGTCCTGTAGCTGATCCGACGTACCTTGATTCATCCTTGAGGTAGTCTTCAAATCCATCCAGACACAAATCGAGGCCCAAGCTCAACGCAGCATTTATGAATGCTTTTTCACCGCTCATTAAAAACTTCACCTGAACCCTGATTTACATGGTAATTCTTCATTTGCACAAAAGATGTAGCCAACTCCCTGGACTGTCTGAATATATTTTGGATTGGAGGCTTTGTCTTCCAGCTTTGATCTCAAATGCTGAACATGAACATCTATGGTCCGACTGTCTTCGTAAAGTTCTCCACCGGACCAGACTTTTTCGCGTATCAGGCCTCTCTCTAATACAGTGCCCGGGTTGGTTGCAAGAAGTACCAGAATTGCAAATTCTCTCTTCGTGAGGTTGATGAGGTTATCGCCCTTCCAGACCTTGTTTCCGGAAACATCTATTTTCAGATCACCAGTCTCTATTATCTGTGAGGAGACGCTTGACCGGGCAGTCCGTCTCAGACAAGCCTTTACCCGGGCCGCCAGTTCGAGATAATCGAAAGGTTTGACCACATAATCGTCCGCCCCACATTCAAATCCCAGAACTTTATCTGGAACCCTGTCCCTGGCGGTCAGCATAATTATCGGGATGTCTGATTTCTCCCTGACGATCCGGCAAACCTGAAGACCATCGACGTCGGGTAGCGACAAGTCTAACATTATCAAATCGAACTTGTGTAAATTAAATTTGGCTAAAGCCTCTTTTCCATTGGCAGCCACCACGACCCCGTAACCATCCAGCTCAAGATTATCCTTCAATATCAAGGCGATATCCGGGTCATCGTCTACAATGAGAAGTCTTGACTGATTCATTTGTGCGGCCTCATAGGGATATCAAACATAAACCTTGCGCCTCCCCCTGAAATATTGTCAACCCATATACGACCACCGTGAGCTTCTACCAGTCCCTTACATATGGCAAGACCTATCCCCGAAGATCCTTTCTGGAATAACTCTCCACTGTTGTCTTTTACCTGGTAGAATTTTCTGAATATTTCCTTTCGATGTTTCTCAGGAATGCCTGGTCCCTGGTCTTCGACCGATATTCGCATCATGTCGCCACCATAGGGGTAAGTTCTTATGGTTATATGACCATCTTGGGGAGAAAATTTGATGGCGTTTGACAAAAGATTGGTCATCACCTGAAAGATTCTGGTTGAATCAAAATAAAATCTGGTTTCATCAACCTCTTGAGCCAATGAAAGGTTTTTCCGAGTGGTTTCAACTTCAAAGCACTTAACTGCCGCCTCGACAACTTCTTTTAGTGAGGATTCCTTCAATTCAAGCTCAATCTGACCATCTTCAATTTTTGAGTAATCCAGAAAATCGATGACCAGCTTGGTCAGATGATCGGTATTTCGTTTTATGATATCAAGGTATTGCGGAGATTCATTCTGAAATCTTCGGGACATGATGTCCGCAGCGCCTTTGATAGCCGTCAATGGTGTGCGAAGCTCATGTGAGATATCCGAGAAAAAATCCGATTTTGCCTTGTTTAGATCCTCCAGTTCCTTGTTGGCCTTTTCAAGCCTCTCTTTGGTCAGAGACAGATCACGAGTCGCTTCACGTATCCTTACTTCGAGCTTGTCATGTTCCGATCTCAGCTTTTTGTCGAGCACGTAACAGAAGTCAGATATTTCTTTCAGTTCGTCTCCATCGGCTTTCGCCACCGGATCGTGATCAGAGGCCTCCATACGGTTGATATGTTTGCTGATCTCTCTTATTCTGTTGAAAACCAGTGACTTTGATATCAGGTACAACACACATACCAATGCTAGCGCCAGCCCCATCCCTCCACCAAAAACGACCAGGGTACTCTTCAGGATTGCAGACTGGGCGCCATCCATAGGAATAAAGACACTAAGACATCCTCCTATGTTTCCAATGTTTGAGTACTGCCTCGAATGACATTGTACGCAGTCACTAGTAACAAACACCGGAGCCAGGTAACGAAGAGTGGGTTTGCCATTTACAGAATCACTCTGAAAAATACCATCTGTCTCATTTTCCCTAAATTTTGCCAGCGCTTTTTTCTCGAGTTCATCCGGCGCATTGTTCGGATTCAGATAGAAGTCGCTGGTGAGCTTGAACCAGTAGAGATCGTTGTTCCTGGCTTTTTCGGAGAGTAGGGTCGTCAGAATTGATGGCGTGATCCTGGTGTATACCGTTCCGTCACTGGTCACAACGTCCGGATCGCTGAGATAGGGGTTCGATCGGACATGATCCGATTTCTTGACCAGAATCCCGTGGTTTTCAGAACACCAGTGTCGTGTCAGAATTATTTGCTTATGGAGTATCACTGCCTGCTTTCTTACCTGCTCCATTATATGTTCCGTCTGAACATTCCAGAACCAGGTCAACAGGACCCCAAATATAGAAATAATGGCCGCAGCGCTAACGACAAGGAACTTGGATGAAATGCCAGCGCCGGCAAACAGTTTCAGGCTCGACATGAATGACAACCAAACAAGTCTGGACTTATCCACAGTTGAATGAAATCTAACAACATTGAAAGATCACGTCAACGAATGTCGTTGGTACGGAATTCGAGGATGGCCACGATTGCTCATGAACCTTCAAAACTCTTTAATGACGCGTCGGCGGTGTGTGATGTCAAAAACCGTTTCTGGCAAAGCATTATGCGCATGTGTTGGAGTGGCGATGTTGGGCCTCTAGCAGTTTGAGACGTGAGGGAAAGGGTGATTTGCCGTCTGAAATTGGGAGCTTGAATCCAAGAGCCCCGAAACGCATTCTGGGATCTAATTGATCGCAAATGCCTTTCCAGTCTCAGGTCATCGGAGCTGGACCCTAAAATTACAGTTTCTTTACAAACTTTTACAACACATTTACACGCCTATGAAGCATACTGTATTTGTCAATGTTCCAGCGGTCATCACCATCGCCCCCCAATCTGTTTTGGGGTGGGGGATGTTTCATAAACTGATATTTTTGTTTTCAAAAGTTAGTCTCGGGGGAACCCTAGCCATAAACTGCTAAAACTTGACCCATAGGGAGTTTGAGTCATGCGAAGAATTCTATTACTGGTCGCATTGGCGGTATTTGCAAGTTCTTGGTGGGCAGACGCCGCCGTAAAGGTTGATCCCAAGCTTTACGGTTCGCCCGAAGGACAAGTGTGTATCAAGTGTCACGAGTTAAAAACACCTGGACTCCACAAGCTTTGGCGCATGGGGCGCATGGGTCAGGCTGGAGTAAACTGCTACGATTGTCACAGGGCCGAGAAGAAGACTGACAAAGTAGCGGGAGATCCGGACGGTTATGACCACAGAGGCTTCTGGATAGCCACTATCGTGTCTCCAAAAGACTGTTCGAGATGTCACAAGGAACAGTTTGACCAGCAGCAGGGCTCACACCACGCCAAAGGGGCAGATATCCTGAACTCTCAGGACAACTACCTGGGGTCTGTGGTTGGTGGACCGGCCGCAGTATCTACTGGCTGCAGACAGTGTCATGGATCGAACGTCAAAGTGCTGGCCAACGGGAGGCTCGATCCATCAACGTGGCCTAACACGGGAATCGGTCGAATAAATCCTGACGGGAGCAAAGGAAGTTGCGCTGCATGCCACACCCGGCACAGGTTTTCAATTGAGCAGGCCAGAAGGCCAGACGCTTGCGGAAAATGTCACCTTGGTCCTGATCATCCTCAGATAGAGATCTATCAGGAATCCAAACACGGCATATTGTATCAGGCGTTTCGCGATAAAATGAACATGGACAGGAGTGAGTGGATTGTAGGTGTTGATTATCAGGACACAGCCACTTGCGCTACCTGCCACATGAGCGCAACGCCGAATCAGCCGGCTACACATGAGGTTGGCTCTCGCATTTCCTGGACTCTCAGACCGGCTGTCTCCAAGAAGCTTACTCAATGGAAAGATCGTAGAGACAGAATGCAGGATGTCTGCAAGCAGTGTCATGGCGATTTTATGGTAAGCAGTTTCTACACGCAGTTTGACGATCTGGTAGAACTTTACAACAACAAGTTCGCCATACCGGCAACCAAAGTCCGTCAAAAACTCATGGATCTGGGCAAACTCACTAAAGCCGACTTTGACGACAAGCTTGACTGGATCTACTATGAACTGTGGCACCATGAAGGTCGTCGCGCACGTCATGGAGCGTCCATGATGGGACCGGATTATGCGTGGTGGCATGGCATGTACGAAGTCTCCAAACACTTCTATAACAATTTTATCCCGGAAGTTGAGAGACTCATGGGTGGAAAAGAACAGGCGGCTCCTATTCTCAATGAGCTGGTTTACAAGGATCCTTTGCACAAATGGTACAAGGATGGCATGAGCAAGGAAGAGCTGCAGAAGATAGAAGCCTATTACCAGCAGAGATATGGCGGTAAAGAGGTTAAATGATCATCGACCATCCTGTGGTTGTTAAACAAGGGCTGAGTCATGAAACCAAAACTGTCCATACATATAATCATGGGATTGGCGCTAGTGATTTGCGGGGCCTGCATTGAACTGATAACCGGGTCTGGATTTCAGGCCCGGGCTCAGGAATATTCTGAGGCTATCAAGGAAATACAGGCTCCCACTTCTGAGCAGGAGTTTCCTGTCCCGCTAAGGCCTCTGCCCAAAACAATAACGCCATGCAGGGCGTGCCACGGTCCCGAAAAAGATTTTCCCGTTAACTTCAAGCGACGGGAAGATCTACTGGTTCACACCAATATTCGTTTAAACCATGGGGGCATAAGGCTGTGGTGTCTTGACTGTCATCATCCTGATAACCGTAACTATTTGCTACCACTGAGTGATGGTAAGGCCATCGAATTTGAACAGTCTTACCTGTTATGCGGCAAATGTCACGGGACGATCTACCGGGACTGGCGCGATGGTATTCATGGCAAGCGCACTGGGTCATGGAATGGAAAAAAGAATTACTACCTGTGCGTGACATGTCACGATCCACACAATCCTAAATTTAAACCCATGGCTCCGATGCCTCCACCCAAAAAACCTTGGACTCCAACTGAAGTTCAAGCCAAGCATTAAGGTTGCTACGATGAGAGATAAAAAATCATCTCAGCCAGGCTCAGTATCAGGAAACAGATCTTCAACGAACACTGGAAATTCATCAGACAACATTGTTCACAATGAACTTCCCGACAGGAGGACTTTTCTGGCTGGGGCAGCAAGCGTCCTTGGTATGCTGGCGGTCAGTTCGTGCTCATGGCAGGAATTTGTTCAGAACAATTTCCAAAGAATGACCAAAGAAGAGATTGAGCAGACTACAGAGCGTTTGAGGAGAGAATACAGGGAAAAGTACGGGAAGGATTTTGTAGTGGGAACCGAGGGCCCACTGGACGCCACTCTGTTTGGCTACGCCCTTGACATCCAGAGATGCATAGGCTGTCGAAAATGTGTTTATGCGTGTGTCGAGGAAAACAACCAGTCCAGAGACCCACAGATTCACTACATTAGGGTGCTCCAGTTCAAGGATGGTGACATGGACTTTGAGCACGCCAATATCTATTACGATCCTGAGGAAGTTCCACAGGATGGCTATTACTACATGCCGGTGCAGTGTCAACACTGCGCCAATGCTCCATGCACCAAGGTTTGTCCGGTAAGGGCCACATGGACTGAGCCAGACGGAATCGTGGTAGTCGATTATAACTGGTGCATCGGCTGCCGGTACTGTATGGCCGCCTGTCCCTACATGGGGCGGTGGTTCAATTTTGCCGAGCCTGTCATTCCCGTGGAAACAATTAACACTACGACGCATTATCTCGGCAATAGGCCGAGAATGAAAAATGTTGTTGAGAAATGCACGTTTTGCATTCAGAGAGTTCGGGTCGGAAAGTATCCAGCCTGTGTAGAGGTATGCCCTGTTGGGGCCAGAAAATTTGGAAATCTTCTGGATCCGGATAGTGAGATTAGCAAAATTATTAGAAACAAGCGGGTTTTCCGTCTGAAATCAGAATTGAACACGCAACCCAAATTCTACTATTTCTTTGCAACATAGCTGGTGAGGGCCAAGATGAGAAGCTTCATTGTCCAAGCCGTGAAAAGGATTTTAATCGGATCGCCGCTTTATTACGCGTGGGTGGCTATTTTGCTTGTGTTGATAGCCGTGGGAATTGCGGGTTATGTGAAACAGCTTGAGGTGGGGTTGATCGCCACCGGAATGACAAGCTATGTTTCATGGGGTTTTTATCTGGGCAACTTTACATTTCTGGTTGGGGTGGCCGCAGCGGCTGTCCTGCTGATCATTCCCGCGTATCTGTACGACTTTGGTCCCATCAAGGATATCGTCATAGTCGGAGAACTACTGGCGATTAGCGCCCTGCTAATGTGCATGATGTTTGTCACGGCTGATCTGGGAAGACCTGACAGGATATGGCACCTAATACCTGGATTGGGCATTCTTAATCTGCCATCATCCATGCTTGGATGGGACATAGTAGTTTTAAACGGCTATCTTTTCCTGAACCTTTTCATCCCAGGTTACATTATTTACAAGGCGTACAACGAGGAGCCCGTGAACTACAGGTTTCTCTTGCCCTTCATTCTGCTTTCCATACCTTGGGCGGTCAGCATTCATACGGTAACAGCCTTCATCTATAACGGACTTGCCGCCAGACCATTCTGGAACGCATCGATCCTGGCCCCGAGATTTCTGGCCTCTGCTTTCTGTTCAGGACCTGCGTTGATCATCCTGCTCTTCCAGATTGTGAGGCATTACACAAAATTCCATGTGAAAGATGAAGCCTTGCACAAAATTGCCGAGATGATTGCCGTCGCCATGGCCATTAACCTGTTCCTTCTGGGGGCCGAATTTTTCAAGGAATTGTATTCAGACACCCACCATCTGTCACCGCTCAAGTATCTGTATATGGGAATGGATGGCAAGGGAGTTCTGGTACCCTGGATATGGACGGCTTTTGCGTTCAACATAACTGCATTCATCATATTTCTCATTCCCTATACCCGTAAAAAGTTCCTGACGCTAAACCTCGGCTGCGTATTGATCATAATCGGAATCTGGATAGAAAAGGGAATGGGCCTTATCATTCCGGGATTTATTCCGTCTCCGCTGGGGGAAGTCTGGGAGTATATTCCCACCACCCTTGAAATAATGGTCACGCTGGGTATTTGGGCTATTGGCCTTTTGATACTGACAATCAATCTAAAAATAGTGCTTCCGATTGAGACTGGAGAATTCACAAAAAATTCTCATGTGGATGAAGCTATGGCCATCAAGGGAGCATGACATGAACAGGCCCCGAATCTTCGGCAATCTGGTCTTTAGGGGAATTGCCCTCCGGCTTTCAGTGGTCCTGTTTTGCCTGCTGTGGATATATCCGTCGCTGGCGCAAACCCAAGCTCCCGGCAAAAAGGCCCCTACCGACACTGACAAGGTCATTTCACTGCTGTTAGGAGATTTGACCAGCCCCAACCCATCAGTAGCATCCAACGCCGTCTCTGAACTCAAAGGCATGAAACTTTCAGCGAAGGAGGCTCTGCCTCCACTGATTGCTGCGTTAAAAAACCAGTCAGAGTTTGTACGAATCGGGGTAATCAACACTATTGGTGAATTTGGGCCGGAAGCTGAGCCCGCAATACCTGATTTAGTCAAAGTTTTAAAAGACCCCGACGCCATGGTAAGGGAGTCTGCGGCACTGGCCTTAATGGGGATAGGAAAGTCATCGAGGAGCGCTGTACCTGAACTGGCAAAACTTCTCGACGATGACAGTAAAAAAGTACGGGATGCAGCTGTGACAGCTCTGGCCAGTTTTGGAGCTGACAGTGTGGCAACCTTGATAAAATGTCTGGAGAGTGACAACGCCAGGATTTCAAAAGAGGCTTCACTGGCTCTGGCGAGAATCGGCGCTCCGAGCGTTGATGCTCTGGTCAGGACCCTTAACAAAGGCGGAGTGGCATCCGGGAACGCATCGTCGGCCTTGGCGTCCATAGGAAAACCTTCCGTAGTTCCTTTGATAAAGCTCTTGAAGGATTCCAGGCCTGAGGTCGTTAACAGGGCTAGCGCTACTCTTAATTCTATCGGAGCTGCGGCCACTCCAGACCTTATCGAGGCCCTACGATCAAGAAATTGATCTTGTCGGTTTTAGCAAGATTAAGAACTGCGAATCTTAAAATAAAACTCATTCGTGAGAGGAACGGAACATGAAAAGCGCCGTCTACTTCTTAGTCATAGCTGGCATAATATGCAGCCTTTCGCTAACATTGAGGGCAGCGGATCTGGCGCCAGACAAGGGAGCGCAAACGTTTGACAAAACGGGCTCGCTTGATCCCAAATGGAGAGAATTTACCGCTCCACCATTGGCTCCGGGTGAAAGGCCAGACGCCCATAGGGTTCAATTCGGAAAACAGGACTGTATGGAGTGTCACAAGAAAGAGACTCCGGCAAACTACAATCAATGGTTGGCGTCCAAGCATGGAATCAACAACGTGAAATGCGGAATATGCCATGGTGACGCTCTCAATTACCGTTCCAAGCCCGATAAGTCAGTATGTATAGGATGCCATTCCGAGCAGGTTCACAACATGCCGCCAGCCGCGCTGGTAACTAATTGCTCCTACTGTCACAAAGCTCACTGGTTTACAGCCCACAAGATTCAGCAATACGAAAAATTCTCTCCTGGCCGGGCTGATCGTTTCAACGTGCCTGGATTTTAGTTTGCTCAAATACTGATTAAGCCACGGAGGAAGTTTCATGAACATATCCAGAAGAGAAATGATCAAGTTATCGGCTGCGGCATTTGCTGCGTCAGCTTTAAACATACCTTTTGCTAAATCAGCCCAGGCTCAGGAAGAAATAGAAGTTGACAAATGGATCAAAGGAACATGCAGGTTTTGCGGCACCGGTTGTGGTATTTACGCAGGTGTTCGAAATGGACAACTTGTTGGTCTGAGAGGAAACCCCAAGGCTGTCACTAACTTCGGTTTCCTCTGTGTAAAGGGTTTCAAGGGCTACACCAGCATGTACCATCCTGACCGCCTCAAATACCCGATGGTTCGCGGTGAAGACGGAAAATTCAAAAGGGTTAGCTGGGATGAAGCTCTTGACAAGGTAGCAAATAAATTCAAGGAGTTGCACCAGAAATTCGGGAAAGATTCGGTTGCTTTCTATGGCTCCGGACAATGCATGACAGAAGAGAGCTATACTTTCAACAAGCTGTGGAAAGGTGGCTTCAAATCTAACATGGTCGAGGGAAATCCAAGGCTTTGCATGGCCTCAGCTGTCGGCGGATATATCACTACATTTGGCACAGATGAACCCGCCGGATCCTATGCGGACATAGAGAAGGCCAAGACCCTGTTTCTAGTGGGATCAAATACGGCTGAATGCCATCCAATTCTGTTCCGTAGAGTTGCTCGACAGAAAATGAAAGATCCGGACAATGTCAAGGTCATAGTCTGTGAACCGCGTTTGACTCCGACAGCTCGAATCGCGGACGTGTGGCTTCCTGCTGATCCGGGGACTGATCTGGCGGTCTTTCATTGCATGGCAAGGGAACTTGTCAAGAACGGATGGTTAGACAAATTCTATATCGAAAATCTTTGCAGATTTCACACAGGCTCTCAGGTGGTTGATTTCAAGGCATACTCTGATTTTCTCGAACAGTTTACCCCGGAAGCGGTTGAGAAGATTACCAGATGTCCGGCGGCTAACATCCGGGAAGCTGCCAGATTGTTTGGCACGCACGGACCGAGCATGAGTCTTTGGACTATGGGTCTGAATCAGAGGACCAGGGGTGTTTGGGCTAACAACCTGATTCACAATCTGCACCTGATTTCTGGAAACATCTGCAAGGAAGGGGCCGACTCATTTTCTATCACTGGCCAGCCAAACGCCTGTGGAGGAGTCAGGGAGACCGGTTCACTATGCCAGTTGCTTCCAGGGACACGTTCCATCACAGATCCGGTAGCGAGGGCTGATTGTGAAAAATCATGGAATATCCCTGCTGGATCTATAGATCCGAAACCTGGGTTCCACACCATGGAGATGTTTGATAAACTGGGAGCGGAGAACGATCAGTCCAAGCCTCTCAAGGCAATGCTGACCTCAACCACAAATCCCGCTCAATCATTGCCAAATGCCCCTAAATATTTCAAGGGTATGAAAGAGGGATTTCTGGTTGTTCTCGACATTTTTCCGACCAGGACAACTCAGTTGGCGGACGTGATTCTGCCTGCCGCCTTCATTTATGAAAAAGGAGGCGTATACGGATGCTCCGAACGGCGTAGTCAGTTGACTTCAAAATGCGTGGAGCCACCGGGAGAAGCAAAGGCCGATGTCTGGATAGCCGCCCAGATTGCAAAGCGCATGGGACTGGAGAAGCTCATTCCATGGAACATGGATGACTCCACCACTGCATACACTATGGCATGGGATGATTACAGGGAATGTGTAAAGTTGACAGAACACACCCTGTACGGCATGACTCGATCACGTCTGCTGGAACTTGAAGAAGGTTTGCAGTGGCCATGCCCCAACGAAAAAAGCCCCGGTACCGCAAGACGGTATGTCAGAGGACATGATCCTCTGCTGGACATGCCTGAAATTGTAAAGGTTCCGCCTACTGCCATGGTCTATTTCTATGGTGACAAACAGCATCAAGGTAAAGCCAATGTTTTCCTTAGACCGTACAAGGGCCCGGAGGAGCCACCGGATAAGGAATATCCTTTCTTCCTGACTACTGGAAGAACCATTGAGCAATGGCATTCAGGAACCATGACCATGAGAGTTCCGGAGATCGCAAGGTCAAAACCAAATGCTTATGTGGAGATCAATCCCAAAGACGCAGAGGCTTACGGAATTAACAATGGGGATATGGTGAAAATTGTCAGCAGGAGGGGTTTCAACATATTGCCAGCTCATGTTGTCAAGAATTCTCTTCCCGGAATTCTGTTTGTTCCATGGTTTGATCAGGATTGGGACAGAATGATTAACAGAGTCACCATAGATGCCTTTGACGAAGGTTCCAAACAGCCCGAGTTCAAGATATGCGCCGTCAGACTGGAACGTGTCGGAGACCCAAAAGATGTAGCAGACATGATGGTCATTCACGATGTTAACGCTACATTTCCAGTAAAAATATGATATTAAAGACTCACCGGTAGGGTTGTTCCTTGAAAAATCAGGCGAGCCGCCCTACCCTAACCTATTTGCAGAAGGCCCGTAAATTGGTCATTACTGGAAGCGCCCTATTTGTGAACCCGCAGGAATCTGGTCATGTCCTGGCCAAATTGACCAGGTTCCCACAAATAACTTTTCAGGTCGCATCCGATACCGGCTCTGAGTTGATTGTAAACTTTGAAGCCGAAAATCAGGACGAACTTGAGATTCTTTGCCGGAGATTGCGGTCAGAAATACCTGAAATAATTGATATTGGCCATATTTACATCAATTTTGAAGAGGAGATAGATCAACTTAAGGGTTTATCCGGGGACTGAGCCTTTGTTTTCCAACTGGTTCATTCTGGCAATAATTTTCGTGATTATTCTTGATTTTAAGTGAGTAGAATATTGAGTTCCGATTTTACAAATTTTTTGAGAAAAATCTTTGTAAATCGTCAGAATCCTCTGTTCAACGATTATAGGGTCAACCGTTTACGGCCACCCGGCGCCGTTGATGAACAGAGATTCATGGCGCTGTGTATACGATGTAATCGTTGTATGGAGGTCTGCCCCTACCATTCCATTCAGAGAGCTGGATTTGGGGCTACAATCGGGACTCCGTACGTGTTTCCGGAGACAAAGGGATGCTACCTGTGCATGGCGTGTTGCAGGCTTTGCCCAACTGGCGCGCTGGACACGCAACTGAAGCTACCGTCGAATGTTAAGATGGGTAAGGCGAGGATCGAGACATCAATCTGTTACAGTCATCTTTTTCTGGAACACGATGTGATCCCGGACGAATCTCTTGAGAAGATCGGGGCCTTATGCAACACCTGCTACAACGTATGCCCGCTACAGGACAAAGCGATCACTCTGAAGGACAATCTTTATCCTGTTGTTCTGGATGGGTGTGTGGGTTGCGGGATATGTGTGGAAAGGTGTCCGACCAGACCCAAAAGAGCTATAAATGTTATCCCCACAGGCATGGGGCGTGTTGATGAAGCGGGATTTTATTACAGGAAAGCCAAAACACATTTCGATGTGAGTCAGACTAAAGAGACTAAACCGACCTCTAAACCTCTCAGCGGGGAGAGTCTGCTTGATCAGAAGTACAGGATAGACAGTTCAGGAAAAGAACCAACATTTGAATTTCCGTATGAAAAACCCAAGGTCCGGGGAGATTGGGATTAATGTATTTACCCTTCCGAAGAGGCTCACAACTTTTTGTTTTTTGTTTGATGTTTGCCGTTCCTGTGTTGAACATCTACGAGGTATACGTCATCACTGGAACTTTCTATGCCATAAATTTTGGTGGCTTGGGCGTAGCTGATCCTTCTGTTATTCTGCAGGCCATTTTTGCGGCCGGGGCATTATCGGTTCCATTACTGGTTTCCGTTGTATTTCCCTTTTTCGTGGCGATCTTGCTGGGGAGGGTATGGTGTGGATGGCTGTGTCCTTACTTATTGGTTTCCGAGGGGATAGACTGGCTAAGAAATGTGGCTGGCGCAAAAATCCTCAAGCGCCCTATAAAGAACTCGGTCGTTCCCCAAAAAGCTTTCAACGCCAATTTTATCCGCTTTTCATTTCTTCTGACAGGAACTGCTCTGGCTGGCGCAATTGGAATACCCGTATTGAATTATATCAACGCCCCTGGGGTTATGAGCACCGAGGCGATGATTCTGGTCAAGGAGAGAACCGTATCACTGGAATCTGGATTTATAGTGGGACTTCTGGTTCTTCAGTTGATTCTGCTTCCTAAAATATGGTGTAGGGCTTTCTGCCCAACCGGCGCTGTTCTATCGCTGTTCAGATCTTCGATAACCATGAAAGTTGTTTCCAACTCGCGAAATCCATCAGTGGCCTGTTGCAAAGATGCGTCTTGTGTGAGCGTATGTCCAATGGGATTGGAACCCTATCGGGAATCTGGAAATCTTCTTTGTGTAAATTGTGGCAAGTGTATCGACTCGTGCAAATTTGAAAGGCTGGGATTTAGCGGGTTTAAAACCGTAAAATAGGGTTTCCCATTACCCACTGGGAGCTTCCCAGCCTCCATTGCCTAAAATGTTAAACCGATGCGCCCAAGGCAAAACCGTCATCTATAGCATTGCCTATTCGGCCGCACTTTTTGGCGTCGCCTATGACACTTATCTCGACTCCGCTATTTTCCAGTTCTTTTGCCAAAGCATTTTGCGGTCTGGAACCCATCGCCAAAACTACTGAGTCAGCGGCCACCGAGACATCATTTCCCTCTGCATCGGTGTAAGTAACCATGTTTTCCGAGATTTCCTTCATCTTTGCCTGACTGACAAGCTTAACGCCTCTAAGATCAAGCTCTTTCATTATGACCCATCTTGTTGAGGGGCCAATGTCCTGTCCCATTCGTCTGGCCATTTCTATGACAGTCACATTCTTGACGCCCTTGAGAGCCAGGTCTCTCAGGGTTTCCTGTGTTTCCGCCTGATGAATCGTCAGAAAATAGACCTGCTCTGGCGAAATGGTACCTTTTTCGGCCAGGAACAAAGCCGTTTCGAGGCCGACTGATCCTCCACCAACAATAACCACATCTTTGCCGGTCTGAACATTTTTACGTAAAACGTCCCAGCTCTGATAGACGTACGGAGCCTCAACAGCTTCAATAGGCGGTTTAAAAGGAGCGGCTCCTGTGGCTACGACCACCAGATCCGGTTTCTCACTTGAGATGAGCTCTGGAGTCACTTCGGTCAGCAACCTGATTTCTACACCTCTACGGGGCAGGGTGGCGTTGTAGTAGTCAGTTATGTAATGAAAATCTGTCTTTTTTGTTGCGCTGGCTGACCATGACACCTGTCCGCCTATATTGTCTTCTCTGTCGCAGAGTATGACGGTGTGACCTCTTTCAGCAGCTACCAGGGCAAATTCACAACCAGCAGGACCAGCGCCCGCAACCAGTATTTTTTTCCTTTTTTCCGCAGGCCTGATGACTGTCTTTCCTTCTTTGCCGGCCTGAGGATTTACCAGACAGCCTACCGGCTGCAAGGCAAATACGTGATCAAAGCATTTCTGGTTACAAGCCACACATCGCCTTATTTCATCGACCTTTCCAGCTCTGGCCTTGTTGACAAAATCCGGGTCAGCTATCAGGCCTCG
Organism: uncultured Desulfomonile sp.; assembly: GCA_964542775.1. GTDB lineage: Bacteria > Desulfobacterota > Desulfomonilia > Desulfomonilales > Desulfomonilaceae > CAITZA01. Next base: position 8,419 of record CAZIVV010000158.1, on the reverse strand, counting down.
GGCTACTCCAACAAGATCAGCTACCCCTTCCTTGAGGACTTCCTCTGCCACCATTGGATCATTGATGCGGTTACAACCCACTACCGGCACAGAAACACGCTCTTTGATTCCCCTGGCCAGATAAACGTATCCTCCATGAGGTAAATCCATTGTGATTTGAGGAACCCGACTTTCATGCCACCCACCGGTAACATTAATACAGTCAGCTCCAGCTTTTTCAGCCTCTGCAGCGAAGATCCTGGACTCCGTGTTTGTGTGGCTTCCGGGCACGAAGTCATTTCCAGCCACCCGCACAAGAAGCGCCATATCCGACCCAATCGCCTTCTTGACCTTTGATATGGTTTCTAGGCCAAAACGCATCCTGTTTTCCAGTGAGCCTCCGTATTCGTCTTCGCGTTTGTTGGTCTTGGGAGACAGAAACTGGCAGATGAGGTAGCCCGCTGACGCGATAACCTCAACTGCGTCAAAGCCTGCTTCCCCGGCTCGCCGTGTCGCTTCAACAAAATCGTTCTGCACTCTTTCGATGTCCTCAATGGTCATCGCTGTGGTTTTTTGTCGTGTGAAATAGCTGGTATATTCCGATGGCGCAAGCAGAGGTAACCCCTTGAGACTACAGAATGAATATGCTCCAGCCATGTAAAGCTGGACAGCTACCTTTGTCTCGTGCCTGTGAATAGTATCCGTGAACCGTCTCAGACCAGGAATATATTTGTCATCCTTGATTGAGAGCATGAGGTCTATGCCTGCGGCCTGATCATTTATCTCAGCGCCACCGACTATAATCAGACCTGTTCCTCCGGCAGCGCGCGCCTCGTAAAAATTGATGAACTGATCACTTACTTCTCCCATGGGGGTGTAGTTGAGATGCATGGCAGTCATCACTACCCTGTTGGAAAGGCCGACCGGACCTATTTTTATGGGTTCAAAGAGTTTCTTCAACAAAACAGCCTCCTGTTGGAACCGGATAAATTGAGAAAATTCTTGAGTTTCGAGATCATGCGCCCTTGAACACGCCCTGCCTTTTCTGAATATGCGCAGCCATGGCTTCGAATATGTCCTCGGACGGCATTATCATGGAAGAACGCGCCGCGTTGTATTCCAGGGACTGATCCAACGGGCCGTAGTCACTAAAGAGGAAAACTTCTTTTGCTCCCTGAACTGCCAGAGGTGGATTAGAGGCGATTTCTCTGGCCATAGCCAGAGCTTCCCTGTTCAGGGTATCGTGATCTGCATAGACTTCGTTGACAAGGTTTATGGCCCTAGCTTTTCTGGCGTCAAATCTATGTCCTCTGAAAGCTATTTCGCGGGCGTGCCCTCTACCTACGACCCTGGGCAACCTCTGAAGGCCACCTACATCTGTTATGATTGCCAGTCGGGCCTCCGGTAATGCAAAAGTTGCATCCTCAGAGCAGAGTCTTATGTCACAGCACACAATAAGCTCCAGTCCTGCGCCGAGGCAATGATTTTGAACAGCCGCTATTGTTGGCTGAGGAAGACGTTCCAGACACGAGTGGGCGGCCTGTATTCTCTTGACCATTCGGTAGAAATCAACTTTCTGTTTGGCCGATGGCGGGGCCGTAATTGTCTTTATCAGGTCGTTGTCAGGGCTCAGATCCAACCCCGCGCAGAAAGACTTGCCTTCCCCCCTAAGAACGACCACCCTGGCATCTGTGTCCTTGCCGGCCTCTAGAGCTGCGGAATGGATGGACTCCCAAACAGCCAGGTTCAAAGCGTTTCTCTTGTCCGGCCGGTTTAACGTTATGAAACCAATTTCACCTTCTCTATGATAGGTAACAAGCTTTACTTCTTCTGATGCGTTAATCATGTTTTCCAAATCTCCTGATGTCCAAATAGAAAAAGCTGGCGATTTCAGTCACTCGGGTCTTCATCCCTGTTTGTCGGAAAGCCATGTATCGAAGGGCCATAGGCGCCTGCGCCTTTTTTCGAGAGGAGTTCCTTTTCCAGGGCATTTTTGACCTTGAGATCCAGCACATGCCTTTCCAGGGATGGAATTCTGCCGGAATCCGTTTGCCCTGCTTTCAGGCAGTCAAGCATCGTCTCCTGAAATTCAAGATCTGAGGATTCGGGGATAGTCTCCAGTAGTTTGATAGCCTGCTGGGAACGACCAAGCCTTAGAAGCAGTCTCACTCTTTTCAACACCCCTGACGCCAGGGTTCCGGACTTATCAACGTAATGATCGATGGCCAGTTCATACTTACCAGCGGCAGCCAGAGTATCTGCAAGGGCTCTTAAAGCCGGTGGCTTATTCGATACAAGTTTTCCGAGTTCTTCTATCCTGTCGTGTTTTCCCAATTTTGCCCATCGATGAGCCAGAGTCAGAAAATGGCTTGGGGTCTTGAGAAGATCTTCGGGATGAATATCACGTAGCGTCAAGTAATACAGAATTTCGTTTTGATCTCTTAGAGTTTCCAGGTCATCGAATTTATAATGGTTTTTAATGTCCAGATTTCGGACTTCATCCAGTGTTTTGAGGCTCACCGGTTTAAAAACCTTGTGTATTCGGGCATGAACCTCGACTAGTTTGTCCGCTAGCTCGGCCTGATGATAATCGGTTGGAAAAGTAAAAGAGAAGCTTACATCTTGCCCAGCCTTTACACCTGTCAACCCTTTTTCAAAATCCGGCAGAAGAAGACCGTGTCCTAGCAGGACATCCCAGAATCTGCCTGATATTCCAGTAAACGGCACACCATCCATGTAGCTCCGGGAATCAAAAATAAGTCTATCGAACTGCCCCGATTCCTGATCTGTCTCCCGGAAAAAATTGAGAGCTGATATGATCTCCTCGACATTGGAATCTTCTCCAGAACAGTGGGTGGCATAACCCTCGAGAAAGCTGGTCAAAAGACCAAATTCCTCAATTGAGGCGCTTGCAAGGGCCCCGAAAGCATAAAACTGGACTTCCTCCTGCAAATCTTGCCGGTTTTCGAGAAGGAAATCTAATATCTCAAAAATTCGCTGTTTGTAATAAACATCGCGCTCAAGCTGCTCGTTTGCCAGAGCCCAAAGATTGCGAACTTTTCTGATGTCGGCTGATGACATTGATTCAGTCTCGAAGTTGTCGCCTACGGATAAATACCTGGGTCTTCTTCCCGGATGTGGCTTGATAGAATATTTGGAAGGTTTGCGTTCGTAAGCAGACCCAAAGTAGAGCTGCATCTGTTGGGATCCCGAATTGAGTTCAACCGGTATCTCAAGAGATTTTACGAACTCGATTGTAATTCTGGCATCTTCCACAGTCTCGCCGGGAAGACCATAAATTGTAAAAAGTTCCGCATTCAGGCCAATTGATCTTGCGTAGTCAATGTTATTCCGAAGTTGATTCACATCCAGTCGCTTGTTGATATTCTTTAGTACCTTGGGACTCGCTGATTCAAGGCCAAAAGCCATTGTGTCGGCTCCGGATGACTTGAGCGCATCAATCAGTTCAGGATCGATCAGATCGCTTCGTGTCTGGAACCAGAACGGTGTCTCGATGCCTTTTTGCAGCTTCTTTTGCACAAACTCCAACGTCCTGTCCCGATTTTCGGTGAAATTGGGGTCGGCAAACCAGAATCGCTCTATACCCCGACGCGAAAGCAGCTCCATCTCGTCAACCACCCTGTCAATAGAGTGATATCGAATCCTACCCTTGCAAAGAAAAGGGGTTATGCAAAAAAAGCAATTGCTCTTGCATCCTCGTGATGAAAGAAGGATCGCGGTGTCTTTTCCGTCCAGATTGATCACATTGTTTAAATACGGTGACGGATACAGGTCAAGATTATCGGGAACTTCCACCTGATCGAGCTGATCCACAATTTTTGGCCCAAGTCGATATGTTATACCGTTTACGTTTTCCAGTGACCCGCCTGAACTCAAGGCGCGCGCTACATTTTTGATGACCACTTCTCCTTCAGCACGAACCAGGATGTCGATGTCATCGAGATCTTCCATGGCTTCAGACGGCATGGAAGGTATCTGAGGCCCCCCCAGAGCTATCATGATCTTGCGGTATCTTGTTTTGATGTATCTGCTAAGAAACCGGATTCGGTCTATAGTGCTCTGATAAGTTGTAAAACCTATTAAAACAGGATTCAGCCGCAGTATCGTCTGATCGAGAGCCTTGAAAGTCAGAGGTCGGTCACGTAAATCGTCCAGAATCGCTCCATCGTGACCATCGCCTTTTAATGCAGCCAATATATAGCCAAGGGAAACCGGAATACTCTCAGAAGATTCCCAGCCAACATCGTGATTAACATTTATGAATAGGAAATTCACCGCTCACCTTCTGTTTTATAATCGAACTGAAGCGCCAGGATAGTCCAAATTTGTATTAATAGCATATTGACCGATGTTTTAGCGAACATATATACTTCCCAGCGGATCAGATGCTTTGGGCACCCTGGTCATTCAGAGGATCAGACTTTCTAAAATAAATGTTCAATAACTCCAGGCGCAAGAAATAAATGAAAAAGATAAAAAGCCCTTATTACGCCATATTCTGGATTGTCATCTGGACCATGGCCCTGATTTGGTTCCTCAGTTCCGAAAAATTCAACACTACAGAGAATGTTGGCCTGATTATAGTCTGGTCTGTTATGGTCGGGGCCACGGTTTACGTGTTGTTTCAAAACCTTAAAGCCCAGAAAGCTGTTAGACAGCTAGCGAAGCGTGTTCAGCCCGCAAAACCCAGCCTGAATGCATTATGTCCCTGTGGTTCAGGAAAAAAATTTAAAAGATGTTGTGGGGCGTCCTGACAGGGAACAGGTTTCAACTTTGATATTCAGCGCTTGCCTGTAACCGTCGACATTTTTCAGATGACAGTTCGCGGCGCTAACGTCCGGGTCTGTAAGCGGTCTCAATGGTTCTGATGACCTGTTCCCTTGCCTGTTCCATAGTCCATCCACCCTGCATCAGGCACGTGAGATAATGCCTGGCTGTCATCTGCATCTCTGTGTCTGACCTTGATCTTGCTATCAGCATTGGAAACTCGGAACAGTCCGACTGTGGCCTGGAACCTGGAGCCGGGCCAGCCGGAGGAACAGAGGCTACGGGGTTTTGACGCGGAGCTTTGGGATATGGCGCGGGTTGGGATTCAACAGCAGGTCCCCTGACTGGGCCAGATCGAGGCAAATCATAATTGTTCCCGACATTTAAAGGAGCTTCCGGAACTGAAGAAGGGTTCATGGCTCCCGTTTCCAACTGGGGTCTGAAAACGCCGGGAGCGCTCCGGACAGGTTTATTCTGATCTGTGGAGACGGCTGGTACAGGAGTTTTGCCTACTGAACCAGGGGATTCAAACTCTGGAGCGGCCGGAACTATATATGGAAACTCTTGCCCTCGGCTCTCGTCAACAAGAATGATCCATGAAAGAGACACAAGCAAGGCAATCAAGGTGTTTAGTAACTTGAACGGCATCGTAACCAACGCGATTGTGAATGGCAAAGGTTTATAACATAAATAAAATTCAAAAACTACTTTCCTGATTTTTAAAAATCTCCTACAAGTGTAGAAAAGCCATAGTAATAAATGAGACTGTCCTGGAAAAAGACCTGGCACGAGAAATGTCGGTTGCTAATGTCGTCCGGAAGATGTCAACAAAAGATTGCCGCGGGTGGACTGAAAAATTTGAACGACATTTCCGTTGATCACGATCATTGAAGCAAAAATCATGGAAATTTCGCAGTCGAGATATAGTCGGCACACATTGCTGAATGTTATCGGTTCAAAGGGCCAGTCCAAGATAGAATCGGCGCGGGTTCTAGTCACTGGGCAGGGAGCCTTGGGATCTTTGATTTCCATACTGCTGGCCAGATCAGGGATCGGCTTTCTCCGAATAGTCGATATGGACCTGCCTGAAATTCACAATCTCCATCGTCAGATACTGTACGACGATGATGATGTCAGAAGCGGGTTGACCAAGATCGAGGCTGCGCGTCGCAATCTTCACAGAAGCGCTCCTTCAGTCATGATTGACGCAGTTCACACGAAAATTACGGAAGACAACATTGATGCGCTTGTGGATTCTGTTGATATCGTGATAGATGCCGTAGACAACACAATAACGCGATATGTGGTGAATGATTCTGCGTTGTCGAAAGGTATTCCATATGTGTTTGGAGGGGTTGTCGAAACAGCTGGAAACGTCATGACAATAATTCCCGGCCTGACACCGTGCCTGCGATGTCTTTGGCCCCATCCAGAAGAGGTGGCCGATCATCAAAAAGCCTCCGAAGCCGGGGTTTTATCCTCCATAGCGACCCTGGTGGCGTCAATTCAGGTCACAGAAGCAATCAAACTGATAGTCGGAGACTGGGAGAACGTCATTCCTGGTCTTCTGACCATTGATATATGGAGGAATCATTATCAGGTCGTTCCAGTGAAGCAAGATCCCCTATGCGCGTGCGTAGATTCAGTAACGAGCAGACAATTCCCTGCTCTTAAGAAATGAAAAATACCATGTCTCAAAAATTTCCTTTCCGCGCTTTTGTGCTTGCCGGTGGCCTCGGCTCCCGTCTTAAGTCAGTCGTGTCTGATCGACCCAAACCGATGGCAATGGTAGGAGAACAGCCATTCCTTGAGATTCTTATAGGGTCTCTGGTCGCCAAAGGTGTGAACAGGATAGTCTTACTTACGGGTTACATGTCTGAATTTATAGAGGATTATGTCAGAAATTACCAATCGGCGGACGTAGAAATACTAATATCAAGAGAAGAAACTCCCATGGGAACGGGTGGAGCTGTAAAACATGCGCAGCGATTGGCAACAGACCCTGTCTTGCTGGTCAACGGAGACACCTTTTTTGAGGCTGACATTGCGAGGCTTTACCAGTTTCATGAACAAAAAGGTTCACTTGTCACTCTGTCTCTTTGCAGGGTTGACGATGTTGGCAGATACGGATCGGTTTTCATTGACAGCGATGGTTTGGTGATGGATTTCAGGGAGAAGAATGAAAGCGTGAAAGGTGAAGGGTTGATAAACGCAGGGTTTTCCATAATTTCACTCGATCTCATCAAAGATCTTCCGGATGCTGGAGGATTTTCAATGGAAAAAGAAATCTTTCCGACACTTATACCCTCAAGGCGGATGTACGCACTCGAACAAAAAGGGTCTTTTTTTGACATTGGCACTCCGGAAAGTTACGCTGATTTCACTGAATATCTTCAGGATCAGCGAAAAAATTATTTTACGACTTGATGATCCGTCAGGAAGCTATAAATTATTGTAATATGCGCTACGGAGGATGACATGTGTACTGCCAGCGTTGGGAATATTCTCGTTTACGATGATCAACTGCAGGAACTTATGAACAAACCGACGATGGATATTGTTCACAAGCAGGTTGTTATGACGCTTTACTCTCTGGCTCTAAGTAAACGACTTGACGAATATGAAAAACTGTTGCCGGTTTACCTTGGCCTGAGCCTTGAAGAATGCAGAAAAATACTGGTGACCATTGAACAGGCCGGACTTATTGAGAGCACAGATGGAAAGATAAGACTCACCCATCCGGTAAGTTCGGACGCCGCAAACTCATGCGCTTGTGGGCACTAGTAGCAGGGCGGCTGAAATACCTGAGCGAGGGTTACAATCAGGATGGTAGTCGATAGCGAAGGTTAAAGCTGTTGACTACCTAGATCGGATTCGAGGCCTCTCTGGGTTGAAAATCAAGAGGAGAAGGCACGACATAATTTTCAAGTCCATCAGAAACGACCGCCCCATCCCGGATTCTTATTATCCGGTCACAGGCCGCCCCTATCTCATCTTCGTGCGTTACCAGCGCCACAGTAAAACCTTGTCTGGCAATGTCACGCAATTGTTCGATAACTATCTCCGTGTTCTTTTGATCAAGCTGTCCGGTTGGTTCGTCGCCCAGAATCAATGACGGGTTATTCACAAGAGCGCGAGCAATGGCCGCACGCTGACGTTCACCACCTGATAGCCTGTTCGACCAGTGGTCAACTCTATGAGACAGTCCCACCCTGTCCAGCGCCATGAGTATTTTTGACCGCCTGGAATGTCGGTCTGTCTCCGCATATATTAATGGAAGTTCAAGATTCTCGAACACTGTGGAATTCGCCAGAAGATCGCAGCTCTGGAAAACAAAGCCCAGTTCGCGATTTCGGAACAGCGCCTGCTCTTCCTTCGTGTATTCCAGGATGTCCTGCCCCTTGAACAAGTACTTACCAGCTGTTGGGGGATGAAGCAAACCCAGCACATAAAGAAGAGTTGACTTGCCTGAGCCCGATGGCCCCATGATTGCCACCATTTCGCCTCGATAGATTTTTATGTTGGCTTTTCTCAGGGCGTGTATGACTCTATCACCATCAAAATAATCTTTAACTAAATCAATAGTTTCTATTATTATTTCATTTTCCATAAATCATTTCTCTTTAAATTTTTTCCGTTAATCGTTTAATTA
>CAZIVV010000157.1:0-7592 GCA_964542775.1 uncultured Desulfomonile sp. | reverse complement strand
GCCCGCAATAACGCCCCCAATGAACCCTTTTATGGTTATGTGCCCCCTCCCCCCATCAGACACACCTGGCCAGGTGGTTATAAAGTCATTTTTCATGAGCTTCTGGATACCCTTGCGGAACACATGCTGGGTAGATATTAGTCTCCATTTTGTTCAATAGGCGCCCGTCCGAATCTTTTTCTCCGATCTATCATCTTTAAGATTAAGATACAGTTATACCCGCTGCGTCAGGGTAGATTGGAGGTCCACAATGTCTTTTCAGATTATATCAGTATCCAACGCTGGTGGATGTTCCACGTCGCCCAGTTCAGAAGGCGATTCAACATGCTCGGCTTGCGCTCCTAAGTTGGCCCTCAGTTATGAAGAGGAAGCTATATTGGGTCGCATGAGAGATTTAAAGGCCGAGGTAAGGATTATTTCCGGAGCCGTAAAGGAATTAGACACCAGGTTATTTTCAGCTAAAGGCTACTTGCATGATGTCTGGTCAAAAGAAAGGGAAGACTTGGTTTTGGAGCTGGAAGGTCTTCGAGAGACCTGGCGTGAGTGGTCGCAGAAACTTGATTACGCTACTGAACAGAAACTTATACGTTTGGGACATCGGGAAATTTCCATACCTACCACTCCTCTAAATTGATCTCCCTACTTCTGGCTCTTGAGAATCAGATTATTTGAACCTCTCCCGTGTGGCGGGGTTCAACGACCTCACCAATTATTGAGCTGTGTATTATTCCTTTTGCCCACAACGCATCAAGAACCTGCTTAGCCACAGGGGCCGGGCAACCAAGTATAAGTCCCCCGGAGGTTTGGGGGTCAAACATCAGATCACTGATTTCAAGCTTCACGGAATCGCCAATTCCAACCCACTCCTGGAAATACCTCCGGTTATTGTGAGCCCCTGCGGGCACTAATCCCATAGATGCATAATCCTTTGCCCCGGGAAGAATGGTGACTGAGGATGAATCGATAACGATCTTGCACGACGCTCCTCTTGCCATTTCCGCCAAATGACCAGCCAGACCAAACCCTGTGATGTCTGTGCATGCTTTCAGCCCGAAATCCACAGCCACCCCTGAAGCTATCTGGTTCAGGGAGCACATGGATTCTTCCATTGCCCTTACGGATCCCGGGGATGCAAGCTCTCCCTTGATCGCCGTAGCTACAATCCCTGTACCAATAGGTTTAGTCAGTATTATCTTATCCCCCGGAATCAGGCTCGAATTTCTCATGACTCGATCCGGATGAATCAGTCCAGTTACGGATAGACCGTACTTGGGCTCATCATCCTCTACGCTGTGCCCGCCAACCAGGGAAACTCCCGCCTCCTGAAGGATCTCCAGTCCCCCTTTGAGGATTGCCTTTAGAGTATCTATTCCAAGCCTTTCAAGTGGAAAACAGACTATATTCATGGCCGTGACAGGCTTGCCCCCCATGGCATAGACGTCACTCAAGGAATTGGCAGCAGCAGCCTTTCCGTAGATGAATGGATCATCAACGATGGGGGTGAAAAAATCTACTGTCTGAACGATGGCCAGTTCATCGCTTATTTTGTAGACTCCAGCGTCTTCCGAACCGCCAATGCCAGTGATAACATTTGGATCGAACGGTGTTTGCAAACCACAAAGCGCTTTATCCAGGTCCCCTGGACCAATTTTTGCCGCTCAGCCAGAAGTCTTGGATAGAGTCGTCAGGCGTATTTTTTTTCCATTTTGGGCAAAACCATCTATACCGCAGAATTGAGTCATTGTTTTTACCTTGTGGGACACATTCCGGAATAGGCTATGACTATGAATGCCATAGATGTCCTCTCATACCCATACAATACAGAACTACCGTGGAAAATCAATATGGGATCTTTTGCTTTTTTTTATTTCAGTGGAATCAAAAATCTGCGTTAGTTGTCTCATATGAGCAGGAGGCGTAGACAATCCTGTTTGAAACGGTCAAGGGACCGTCGCATCTGTTCAAGGAGGGTTTTTTAATTGAAAACTACGCTGCTGCGCTGTAGAGTTTAAATGGGGGCGCAGATTTGGGTAGCATAGCTGTAGTCGCATATCTCAACTGGTGGGGGAGCGAGGAGGACAGCCATGTCCGGAGATAAGCGTTTAGACAATCTGGTGGAGGCTGGCTGGCACGTAATCGACTCAGACTTTGACAGAGCTGCGATTGTAATCTGGAAACGGAGGGCCTGTGAATTCTTGGAAGATTTCCTGGGTCCCGATCACGTTTCGACCAAGAGTTTTGTAATTTGTCTCAGACACAGTGAGGCGGCTTTGCTGTCCAAATCATAGATAGCGCTCTGTTTCTTGTGCAGACGTCCTCAGATGTTTTCGCTGAAACGGCATGTAACCGGCGATGGGTAGTTTTGTGCAAGCGCGCTTCGGAAAGTGGACGTTGTTTCAGCTCCTCAGTTGATTTCGTCCAAAAGCCTGCCTTAAGATCTCTAGGGTTTTTCAGCTTCCCTAAAGATTCCCCGATAGTTTAATGACTGCGCCCGGGACCTAGATTCAGAGAAACTTCCATTCCCCAGAGTTCTTCCTGGGCATGTGTTCACAAATACCTTCGGTTGGATTCATCAGGAATACATTAGAGAATTTACACCTGTTGGCCGGTGGATTTGAAAAGTTTGAACAGGCCTTGGATCAAACATCATCAGATATGTAAATCACCTTGGAGCCCTGTGGCTCAAACATGAAAGGAAGTTCCGGCAAATCAGCAAGAGCCTTTCTAACCTGCTGCTTTTTATGCGGCTCAACATAAAACAGCAGAAAGCCTCCACCACCTGCCCCAAGCACCTTGCCGCCGATGGCTCCCGCCTTTATGGCTTTTTCATAATATCTGTTGATCGAATCGTTGCTTATTGAATCGACAAGACTTCTTTTCAGCTCCCATCCTCTGTGAAGTATTTCGCCGAAGCTACTCAGGGAACGAGCGTCTCTGAGTGTCTCAAGCATGTCAACGCAGAGATCTTTCATTTCACGCAAGACTTCCATTTTCTGGTGAGTCGTGGCCTTTTGCTCTTCCAGTATGTCACCAGCCCTTCTGACGCCCCCGGTGAAGAATATTAGCAAATTGTCCTGAAGAGCGCGTTTTGTGGCCAAAGAGCAGATGACGGGATCTACGAATACGGACTCATCCGGGTTGAACCTTATATGGCAGATTCCCCCATAAGCTGCGATATATTGGTCCTGCTTCCCTATGGGGTCTCCTAGCAGTTCTATTTCTATTTTGCAGGCTTCCGCTGCAAGACGACCAGCAGAAACCGCCTCCCCTTTGAAAGAGTATAACGCGTGCAAAAGCCCCACGGCATAAGAACTGGAAGATCCTAACCCTGTTCCAGCAGGTATGTCCGCCATTGATGTAATTTCGACATTTTTTACAACCCCCGTCAGCTTCATTGCCTCCCTGATGATAGGGTGAACAACCTCATCAACGGAGTTTACCAACTCTGTGCGGGAATATTTAAGGCTGATCCGGTGGTCAAAATATCTGCTCAACCGGTTGATGGTGATATAGATGTACTTGTTGACTGAAGAGCTTACTACCGCCCCCTGTTCCCGGTTGTAGTATGATGGAAGGTCAGTTCCACCTCCACAAAAACTTATGCGTAACGGGGTGCGGGTGATAATCATGATCTCTCCAGTCAGACTGATGTTAGATTGTCATTTATAGCGAGGCAGGCCGACGAGCCGAAGCCATGTAAGCGATCCTGACCAACTAGATTAGGGGATCTGACGCTTCCTGGCAACAGTTCCTGAATATTACCGTTCAAGATGTTTGTCAAAAAACTTCCCAATTACCTCAAAAGCTTCAGTAGACTCCGGAGCCGACCAGCCCATTATATACTGAGCGTGAGACATGCCTTCGATGACTTGCATCCTGGTCTCTACGCCTGCCAGACGTAATTTGCGTTCCAGACGTGCCGTGTCACTCAGAAACAGGTCGCGAGTCCCAGTCGTAAAAATTGTTGGAGGGAATTGCCTGGTGTAATCGCCGTAAACTGGGGATATGAACTTGTCCTTCATGTCGTGCGAGCCAGCGTATAGATTTGCGCATGATTTCAGCATTCCATTGTAGCTCACCAGAACATTGTCGATGAACTCATTTGTGGACAAAGTATCCCCTGTTTTGGTCAAATCTGCCCATGGAGTCCCAAGACCTACCGCTCCGGGGAGCGGCGCTCCGATCTCTATAAGTTTCAGAACCGTTGCAGCGGACAAACCACCACCGGCGGATGTCCCAAAGATTGCCACTTTTCCCGGACTGTATTTCTTTATGATTTCCAGGTAAGCGTTTACAGCGTCTTCAAGGGCCGCTGGATATGGATGATCCGGCGCCATTCTGTAATCGATCGAGATGACCCTGTATTTGCCATGGTACGCCATCAGGACAGCCTCTCCTGCCCCTGCCTCTCCACCGTTAAAAACATATCCTCCGCCGTGGAGATGAAACAGTATCCTGTCAGAGTTCTCCTTTGGCAACAATTTGGGGGTTACCAAGTGAGCCTTGATATCGCCCAGGCTTATACCCTCGACATCTACCGGAAACCTCTGTCTTAAAGCCGCATATTTCTCAACATCCGACTCAGAAGCCTTCCTCACAAGCTCGCGCCATTCCTCGCTGGAGCCCGGAGTCAGGTTAAGGTTAGGGTTCAGCGGCCTCGATATTATCTCTGAGAGTTCAGGACTAACATCTGAAGGAACCGGTATTGTTCTGGCGGGAATCTGTCGTGCGCCAAATTCAGTACCCGGCGCCACGGTGTTTTTCTCCCCAGAGCTAGCGGACAACATTTCACTTGTGAATGTAACAAGGCATAAGAACGATAGTATCAGTAACTTTTTCATTGAACCTCCCTCTGTGACCGGATAGCCAGGATTCTGGAAAAGTTGCATGCGCCGGACTTATGGCTAGCCAAAAGTCGATGCGGGATCATATCGGATCTGAATTTTTCAGGGTAGTTTTCCAAGTTGGGAAGAGGTGGGAAAAGAACTCTGCCTTGTGTATATCCCCGTTCCGGGAAACCGCAGACCGGGAAAGTTTTCCCGGAACAGGGGAACTGTCAACCCTCCAATCACGCACAAAAAGAAACAATAAATAATCCGGATGCGGTGTTCTTGGAGCATAGAAGATCGATTAACATATAGTCAAGACTTTTCTTAAGTTGTTAATAGCCAACGAGCGTCCGGTCGCGACGGCAGCGTGATCAACTCATTGTAATCCTTATTGTATTACTAGCCTAATTTTTTTGCGTTGACACCTTTGTCAATCAGGCCGGATAGCGTTTCTGGTTGGCCATTAATGGACAAACCCCAGTTTTCATGGGCGTTACATTCTGTCCATAATGGCTTTAGCAAAGCCTGAACACGATACTTCGCGCGCTCCAGTCATGAGCCTGGCAAGGTCGTAGGTGACAACCTTGTCTCTGATAGTCTGTTCCATGGAATCGCGTATAATTGAGCCGGCTTCTTTCCACCCCATGTGTTCAAACATCATTACGCCTGAAAGGAGCATTGAACCAGGATTAACCTTATCAAGACCGGCATATTTGGGGGCGCTCCCATGGGTGGCTTCAAAAACCGCGCAACTGTCCCCCACGTTTGCTCCAGGCGCCATCCCAAGTCCACCAACCTGGGCTGCCAGGGCATCTGACATATAATCTCCATTCAGGTTTGGCATGGCAAGAACTTCATACTCTCGTGGCCTCAAGAGGGCCTGCTGGAACATGGCGTCAGCTATCCTGTCATTCAACAATATTTTTCCTTCAGGCAATTTTCCCGAGAAATTCTTTTCGACTTCATTTTCCGTCATCACCACATCAGCAAATTCAGATTTGGCTAGCTCATAGCCCCAATCCCTGAAAGCGCCTTCGGTGAATTTCATTATGTTGCCCTTGTGGACAAGCGTAACAACCTTTCGGCCGTTGTCCAGAGCGAAACGTATGGCTTTTCGGACAAGTCGTTTGGATGCCACGGGACTCATTGGTTTGATGCCTATGCCTGATTGGGCGTCAATATTTACACCCATCTGACTACCGAGAAATTCTATTATCCTGGCAGCTTCAGGGGATCCTGATTTCCATTCAATACCCGCGTAGACGTCTTCAGTATTTTCTCTGAAGATAACCATATCCACGTCTTCTGGCCTCAGAACCGGCGAGGGCGTTCCTGTGAGATATTTGACAGGTCGGATACATGAATATAGGTCAAGTTTCTGGCGGAGCGTTACGTTCAGACTTCGGAATCCACCACCGACAGGGGTCGTCAGAGGGCCCTTTATAACAACCTTGGCCCTGGTTATAGCCTCCAGAGTCTCATCCGAAAGGCTCTCTCCAGTGTCATGGAAGCATCTTTCTCCTGCTGACAGTTTCCACCAGATTATTTTCCTGTCCGATCCGTAGGCTTTTTGGACAGAGGCGTCAAACACCGGCCTGGCGGCGGCCCAAATGTCAGGTCCTACACCGTCTCCATCGATGAAACCGATGATGGGGTTGTCCGGGACCTTCACATTATTCATGTCGTCCATCTCTATCCATTCTCCGCCCTGTGGAGGATCAATCTTTGGTCGGGTCATTAAATATCAAACTCCTTGTTTCATTGTCTTTGAGCAACGAAAGTTACCCAGGGATCTGTTATTCTGTTTCTGATGATATCAAAACCTATGTCATGGAAAAGTGAACCCAGAGTGTCCGCCTGTTCCCTGTTAATGCCTGAAACCACCCAGTGGCTGTGCAGTTCCGCTGAATTGAGAACTACCAGATCCCTGAGAACAGTGAAAGGCAGATTTGCCATCACCAGCTCTGCCGGCTTATCCAGATGGACACGAGCTTCACCCTGAAAAACCTCGATTATCGAATCAAAACCGTTCAACCTGACATTCTCCTGAGTGACCCTGTATGCCAGACGGTTCTTATCGACAGCCACTATTGAACTTATTCCGAGAGAGGCTGCAGCGAGCGACAAAATTCCAGTGCCGCTACCAAGATCCAGCGCTCTGGAGATCGCTCCTGAGACCACTAAATCCCTGACAAATTCTACGCAAGTCGCGGACGTTGGATGCAACCCCGATCCAAAGACAACAGAGGGATCCAGTAGCAAGGCCGTGGGATCATTCTCATTGGCTCCCGGATTCAGGAACTTTATCCCACCCAGAACCAGTCCCTCCGGCGGAATCAACTGCTGCCAGTCTCCATACATGACTTCATGGCGAGCTCCCAGGGTCAGACCCGCAGACTCAATGGCCGACCCGATGTATTCGTCTTCAGATCCGGAAAAAAACAGATAGGCGAAATCGTCCTCATTCCAGAGTCCTATGAAAGATTCCGGAGAATCATGGAAATGACTTTCGTCGGCGCCGGGAATTTCGTAAATGTAGAGAAGAGTATTTGAACTTATCATTGGAGAATGCCGCTTTACATTGAATTTGGTTTTCAGGACAAATCCTGATTTTTCTTTTCATCCAATTCGGGTGTCAGCTGACCTATTTTCATTAACCCAGTCACGCTTCCGTCGTCTCCCAGAATTGCCGTGTCAGTCCACATGATCCCGACTCGAGAACCATCCTTGGATATGACCTCGGATTCTGTGTTGACAGTTTTC
>CAZIVV010000156.1:0-43263 GCA_964542775.1 uncultured Desulfomonile sp. | reverse complement strand
GGATGAATGGATGGAATTCTTTTTTGAAAAGAAATCAAAGAAATCGACACATTCAAAAGCTTCATCAAGAAACAGATAATCGGTCATGTCAGGAAATAGTTTTAATAATAGGCAGATAACGCAAGACACTGGTCACGTGGCTCCGAAAATGGAGGGTTTCAGGAGGCAAGATCACTTTTATGAAGTGATTCTGGATGACCATCCAAAAGCGGTGATGATTTTTTCCCTCCGAATGGATTTGATGTCCACAGACGCGGAAGACCCAAATGACTACGAAATCCTATCTGAAATTCTTCAGATAGACCAATCAAGAATAGTTGTCACAGACCAGGTTCACGGTTCAGACGTTGTGATTCTGGAGCCGGACACAGAAGGCCCTTACACCGGTGACGCGATCATTTCGGATAAAACAGGCTATTACCCTTCCATAAAGACTGCCGACTGTCAGGCTGTCCTTATCATTGACCCGGTGACGAAGGTCAGCGCTTCAATACACGCCGGGTGGCGGGGAACAGTCCTTCGGATAACAAGAAAAGTCGTTCTGGAACTACAGCGTAGATTTGGCTGTCGCCCATCAGATCTGATCGCCGCTTTGGGCCCCTCAGTCGGGACCTGTTGCTACGAGGTGGGCGCCGCGGTGCTGGAACAATTTCAGAGTGCCATTCCGTCAGCCGGTCAGTTCATAGAATTGGCATACGTGGTCGATCCCGGGTCTGCCAAATTACGCGCATCCAAACGGATTGATTTACGCAGAGCCAACATGCATGAACTGACTGAAGCGGGTGTAAAAAGTGAAAATATCAAAAACCTTAATCTTTGCACCCAATGCCACGAGCAGTTATTCTATTCCTACAGACGCGATGGAGTAAATCCAGGCCGGCTGATAGCGCTTGCAGGGTTCCGGGACTAGAAATCAGACCGATGTCGATCAAGCCTTTTTAGCAGCGCTGACAGGCCGATGGCGGCGTCTTCGGCGTTAAGATAGGTCGGAACACCGTTCTTGTGCAGGAAAGACCTGTCCTTGTCGATGGTCAGAGCCGATCCGATATAACACACTAAAATGGTCTTGTTGAATCGTCGCGAAAGTTCGGCAATCTGTTCGGATGGGTAGGCCCAGGTCTTGTGTTCACAAAAGATTGTGATCAGGCAATCCACGGCCGGGTCTTCGAGAATTGCCTCGCCAATCCTGTGAAAAGGCTCAGTCAGAAAAGCTCCAGCTGCCCCATCCACAGGATTCTTATGAACTACCGGAACGCCTGGCCCCAGTATTTTGGCAATTTTTTCTATTGTTGCGGCGCTCAGTTCTGCGAGACAAAAATTTGGCTCATTCTGGAGGATATCGCAGGCCACTATGCTGGGCCCAGCGGTATGAGTGAAAATCGCTACCCCATTGCCCTGCGGAATTCGCCCGATGGATAGGGCTTTGCAAACGGTTATCATTTCATAAACTGAGTCAACAATATGGGCGCCAGCCTGTTTCAATGCTCCAGTCCATATTTTGTCCGGACCTGCCGCGGCTCCGGTATGAGTTACGGTGACTCTGTCCGCCTTTTCGCCTTTGCCCCCCTTGTAGATTACGACAGGCTTGTGTGGCGTTATTGATTCGACTGTATTTATGAACTGTCGTGGGGTTGAGCTTCCTTCAAGAAACAGACCGATGACCGAGGTTTCCGGGTCCTGTCCCAGGTACGCCAGTAAATCGTGAAATTCAAGGTTCACCCTGTTTCCAACGCCCACCCATTTGGCAATACCGAGACCTTCGTCGTCTGCCCTGGTTTTCAGGGACAAACCAATTCCTCCACTCTGGCTAAGAAAAGAAACGTTTCCAGGATGTAGGACACGCGGATAGAAAGTTACATTCAAATTTGCATTGGCGTTCAGAAAACCAAGTGTATTGGGACCTACTACAGGCATTGAACCAGCTGCTTTTCTAAGCTCATCCTGCAGGAGCTTCCCCTGCAGGCCCATTTCGGAATAGCCTCCGGCCAACACAACGGTCCCTCTGACTCCCATTTCCCTGAGTTGCGCCACAGTATCGATAGACGCTCTTTGATTTAGCGCTACTACAGCCAGATCCGGAACTTCGGGCAATTGCTCAAGTGATTTTATGACAGGGCAACCCAGTATTGATTCATATCGAGGGTGAACCGGAAAAATCCGCCCGGGGAAACCACCAGTGACAATACTATCCAGTATCGCGTTGCCCACTCTGTTAGGGTCTGGGACCGCGCCTATTATTGCAACTGAGCCAGGATTAAAAAGCGCATCCAGTCTCGTGTTCAATTCTGATGTCATACTAATCCCCCTGCTCAAAATTTACATAAAATGTGGAACCACCTGAGGCGTAACATTCCTCGCGGGATTTAACATGAGGGCATTCTTCAATGTTTCCGGGGCATCTGTCAATGGCCAGAGGAATGTATTTACAACGCGAACTCTCAAATGACACATCAAATCCATGTCCTTCTGATAAGGCTTTTAACCTGAGTAACTCGAGACCTTTCCCTCCGGCGTTGAAGTCATAGGGTTTTCTGGTAGCGTAGTCTTCGGTATCCTGAGTATGATGGAAGCCCTCAAAGATGAAACTCTGGTCTTCAAGAGGAATCCCCACGCCATAATCTCGAACTGCAATGACAGACCTGGATTGTTCCATGGTGATGAGAAGTTCGACCAAACCTCCATCAGGGGTGTTCTCCACAGCATTCTTCACTAGGGTCAAGATGATGATTTCGAATATGGCCGGATCTGTGTAATGAAAAACAACATCAAGATCGGGGTAACGGAAATCTACTTTTCTATGGGACGAGTCATATTTAATCTTGGTAACAATTTTATCAAGAAGTTCTTTGAGTTGAAATTCCGCAGGATAAAAATTCCGGGGATACAGGATCTGTTCCACTATGGATTCTATGTTCAACAGGCGATCGAGATTTCTTTCAAGTCTGGCCAGATGACGCTGGGACTTTTCCGTCCAGTTCTGGTCCTGTTTGAGGCTGTTCACCGAAGCGTGTATTACCGAAAGAGGCGTGGCAAGTTCGTGAGCCAGGTGATTGACAGCTTTTTTCCGTACTTTTTCCAGCGCCTTGAACGCAGTGATATCACGAAGTACCACCACAAATGTTTCCAATCCCTCAAAGCACGAGTCAATCTGGAGGGCGCTTGCTGAAATAGCTACAAAAATAGTCTGTCCATCTGGGCGGATGTATGTGATTTCTGAGTGGCTGGTTTGAATGCCCTCTTCAACAAGTCTGGCCAGTATCTTCTTCATGGCCGTATTTTTCTCATCCAACAGAAATGATTCATAATTTCTGGAAATGAGTTCCGGGGCCTGTATCCCAAGTATTCTAGCTGCCGATGGATTGGCCAAGATCACATTACCGGCGCAATCTATTGTGATTACTCCCTCATTGATGCTATTCAGTATGATTTGCTCTATATTTTCCTGGTTTATAGTAGACATTGCACCGCGTATCGGGTTTTAGCGCATCTAAACGGATCGAGTAGCGTTGAGAGGGACGAAAACTTTGCCAGAATAGATAGAGAATACCTAATTTACAAAAACTTTACACCATTAATTTTGAAAAGCCCGCTTGCGAAAGCCACTTTCAGGGGTTACTTTTAGAAAAAGAACGGATGGGCTAGTCAAATTGTTTGATTAGTGATTGAAGTGACTATTAAAAACTGGCGATGTGTGGCTGGCGGGAAAGCGGAAGACACACGTCGTGAAATATCAAACAAGGAGTTCAGGGTCATGTCTAATTCAGCAAAGTGTCCCCATTGCGGCGCCGATATGGATCCGATAGAAATGCCTTTGGAGTCGAGCTGGGGTGGTGAAGTTCATTATGTATGTTTCAATGATGAATGCTGTTACTTCAAGGACAGTTGGACAGCTCTAGAAAACCAGGGCATCGAGCAAACAGGATACAGATGTAGAATGGACCCCAGGGGCGCTAGTGGTCCAATGGCTGTATGGTCCACGGACGCGCTTAAGGACCAGATTTGCAAGTAAGGTTTTTGTTCTGACCAGCAGGGGGACAAATCAGATTAATTCCCGTCACTGGGGGCGTCAAAGACGCCCCCAGCATCGTTCAGGCGTATAAACATGACTAAAATCACCTTTGACTTTTTTAAACAGGCGGATTTCATGAGGGATAATGAATCCCCGGATCCAGAATTTTATACCAGACCAAGGTTCATAAATCATCTTGACACCACCGCAATTGAAACGGTCCAAAACCTTTATTTGCGACTTATCCCTAAAAATTCCAGAATTCTCGATTTAATGTCCGGGCCCGAATCTCACCTCAAATCTGAAATAAGTCCAGCGCACGTAAGCGGTCTGGGTATGAACATGGAAGAGCTGGAGGCAAATCCTGTACTGAACGAACGAATAGTTCATGATCTTAACGCTGATCCGGTTCTACCATTCCCTGATGATAGCTTTGACGCGGTTGTCAATACCGTATCGGTAGATTACATGGTTAAGCCAATAGAGGTGTTCGGAGAGGTAGCCAGAATTCTCAAACCCAAGGGTCTGTTTATAGTAGTGTTTTCAAATCGCATGTTTCCACCGAAAGCGGTCAACATATGGAAATATACCCGGGAGACGGCCAGAGTGGATCTGGTCAAGAAGTTTTTCAGGTTTTGTGAAAAATTCAGCATTGAAGGCTACACTGAAAGCAAGGGGAAGCCACGACCAGAGGATGACAAGTATTTCCATCTTGGCATTCCCAGTGACCCCATTTACGCAGTCTGGGGATCAGCCATCAAATGAAAGCCGGATCACATAGCCGCTGAAAAAGAGTGTGGAGATAGCATAGGAAATTAACAGGCATCAGGCACGGCCGGCGTCTTCAGGGATGGACTCCATAGCAGCTCTGAGGATTCGTCGGCCATTTGAACATTCTGGATACTGTCAATGTTCGATAGGAGCTTGAGAGATCGCGGGATGAAACTTCCGTCTCAGACTACCACGGATCTCTGCGGTGACGCAGAACTTCAATCCCCGCGAAAAATGCAGAATATCAGGAACTAACCTCGAGATATTTCCGGAAGACTTTTGTGATAGCAGAAGCGGTAGCGTCTACTATTGGGACCACCTTACTGTAATCCATTCTCTTTGGACCGAGCACGCCGACGCATCCCAGAACTACTTTATCTGCACGCAGGGGGTAAGCAACTATGGAACACGATTTTATCTGATCAAGTCCGTGTTCTGACCCGATAAATATCTGGACCCCATGGGCTCGTAAAGTTTTATCCAGTATTTTTAGAAGGGCGCTTTTGTGTTCAAAAGTTATAAGAACGGCTTTCAGGTTTTCGATCTGGGAGAATTCAGGATCGTCCACAATGTTGGTCTGACCCTCTACAAACACTTCCCCAAGTGAATTATCGGAGAGGACCATATGGCCCAAACGAAGAGTTTTTGCCAGGATCACATCGAATCTGGTTTTTTCCTGGCACAATTCGCGCTCAATTCGCTCTCTGGCCTGTCTCAAATCCAGGTCTTTAAGCATGTCGTTAAGAGCTCGCCCATAGTTCTCAAGCGTTTCCTGGTCTATATTGTCTTCGTCGTAGATAACCTTGTTCTGTACTAATCCAGTGGTTGAGACCAGCACCACCAGGATTCTGTCGGACGATATCTTAATGAATTCTATCGTCTTGAAAGTCTGCTCATCTACCGGTGAACATATTGAGACACCGGCCTGTCTGGATAACTCGGCTAAAATCAATGACGAGTGTTTCAGAACATCTCTCACATCCAGACCAGCAGTTTTGATGCTGGACTCAATGGAGGCCTCATCATCAACGCTCAACTTCAAGGTCGAGACAAGTCTGTCAACATATACTCTGTAGCCCAGATCGGTTGGAACACGGCCAGCGCTCACATGAGGCTGCTCTATGAAGCCTAACTCAGTAAGATCGCTCATTATATTTCTGATAGTAGCCGCAGAAACTCCCACGCTGAACTTCTTCGATATGGTTCTGGAACCGACCGGTTCACCAGAATGAATATATTCAGCAACAATAGCGTTCAGGATTGTTTCTGATCTGCTGCCCAAACCGCTCATGGTTTCTTCCTTTCAGCGGTTATCAACAAGTCGATACGATAATAAATTAACTTTCAAAACCTTGATCGTCAAGTCAAACAGTTTACGGGATGTAATGTGACAGCCGCTAGCCAAGTCATGTTAGCCCATGATGGGCTAACATGATTTAAAACCCGGACCAATCTGCCTCAAATTCTTTTGAAATAGTGAACAAAAGAATCCCAGGATCCTTTAGGAGCCGCTATCAAAGGCTCGTCTACCCTACGTCCATCCATGATGTCGCCTACATGAAAACGGGTTCCGTCCATGTAGCGTATTTCTCCTCCAGCCGCCTCGAGAATAATACTTCCGGCCGCCAGGTCCCGAACACTCACATTTTTCATTATGCAAGCGTCAGCGGCTCCCCTGGCCACGTATGCCAGATGGCCGGCCGATGATCCAAGATTCCTGATCTTGCCCGGGAAGTTGCTGGAAAAATCGTTGTGAAATCGAGAATAGACAAGCATCAGAGATTCATTGTCAACAGTGGGATCTTTCCTGACCTTGATTCTTTTGTCGTTCAGAAAAGCTTCCCTTCCAGCGTAGGCTGAGTACAACTCTCCTGTTACCGGCAGATACAGAAAACCCAAAACAGGCCAGAATTTCTCAAAAAGCGCAGCGCTAACTCCCCAAACCGGCATGCCCGCCTGAAAGGAAGCTGCGCCATCAAGAGTATCCACAATCCATAAAAAACGCGGGGAATTTTCGCTATCCATTTGCTCGTTGCTCAAATCACGCAGAAAAAAGTGTCCCTCGAAACTCCCTCCTATTTTTGATGAAATTATTTCCCAGGCCCTGTTTTCAGCCTCGGTTACGAGTTCATCATCAAATTTTAACTCCCTGTTCCCGCGACCGTATAATTCGAGCAAACTTGAACCACTCTTGCGTAAAGTATTTTCGACGAATTCTTTGAGGGTCCATAACTCTCGTTCGCTTAGCGATTGGATTTCTGTCGATTCCATTCTATACTCCAGAATTGAGAAAATAAGTTCGAGACACTGCGAAGTAGCGCCTGCCTTAAAATTGCCAGGTCATACATGCTGTTGAATTTTTGACGTCGCTCATGAAGATCCTAGTTATATCAGTAAACAAATGATTTAGCGACACTGATTTCAACCGATGTCCATAATGTTTAACATCGAGAAGATTATTTTGTGATAAATGAACACAATATGGATTAGAATAGGGAACTGTATTTTCATTTAAAACTTGCAATACATAATTAAAAAGAGTTTTCGAGGTAGCGGAGCAGAATATGCAATCATGGCAACAGCGGTATGCGTCAAAATTGGTAACGCCGCAACAAGCCGCCACTCATGTAAAAAACGGGGACAGGGTTTATCTGGGCAGCAGTTGTTGTGAGCCCGGAGCCGTAATAGACGCACTGGGTAAATCGTATCTTGAGGATGTGGAATTCATTCAGTTCATTCGTGGCCCCAAAGCTACGGAACTGGCATCGAAGATTCCTGGACGTTTCACCATAAAAAGCTTTTTCGTAGGAGGAAGAACCGGAGAATCAGAGCACCCACTGGAAGCCGATTACGTGCCTCTGTTTCATTCACAAATCCCCAATTTCTTTAGAAACAGACGAATAGGTATCGATGTTGCAATCGTGCAGGTGGCTCCTCCAGACCGCTTTGGGCGTTTCAGTCTGGGTGTTTCTGTAGATATCACCATGTCGGCGCTGGAATCTGCGCGTGTTGTCATTGCACAGGTTAATTCAAGAATGCCTCGTACCCACGGTGACACGACTGTGCTCGCCGAGAGAATCAATTTCATGGTGGAGGCTGACGAGGAGTTGAACGAGCTTCAGGGAGAGGTGCTTCAGGATCGTGAAATAAAAATCAGCCGGTACTGTGGTGAACTGATAGAAGACGGATCAATTCTTCAGTTTGGTTTCGCAGGTCTTTCCCAGGGATTGATGGATCATTTGAAGGACAAGCGTAACCTCGGTCTGCACACCGAGATAATAGCTGATCCGCTGGTTGATCTCATTGAATGTGGAGCTGTTAATAACAGCACAAAAAAGATGTACAGGGGCAAATCACTGGCCACCTGTTGCATGGGAACCAGGAGACTTTACGATTTTATAGATGAAAATTCATTAATTGAGCTATATCCGTCCGATGTAGTTCTCAACCCTACATTCATTGCCGCTAACGACCGGGTTGTGGCCATAAATCTGGCGCTTCAGGTAGATCTGAGAGGCCAGATACGTCAGGGTAACCCAGCGTGGACGGCTTTTGAAGGTTCAGGTGGCGATCACGATTTCATGATGGGTGCAAATCTTTCGCGGGGAGGTCGATCAATAGTATGCCTCAGATCTACATCCATAAAAAGCGGTCGGTCTACTATAGTGCCATCATTTGGCCCTAAGGCAGCGGTCATTCTGAACAGGGGTGAAGTCAATTACATAGTCACAGAGTTTGGTATTGCTTATCTGGGCGGCAGAACGATCCGTGAGCGGGCGATGGCCCTGATTGAAGTAGCACATCCGGACCATCGGGAAGATCTGATGCGTTCGGCCCGAGAGATGGGTTATCTATATACCGATCAGTTCTATTACAAAAGCGTCAGCCCGGATCTCAGGACACGCATCAGGACTGACAAGGTTTTCAAAGGTGGTCTGGAATGTCACATAAGGGTCATAAAGCCCACCGATGAATCAATGATACGTGACCTTTTCTATAACCTGTCCGAGAGTTCGGTATATTTTCGCTATTTCAGTCCCCGACGGAGCATGCCTCATAAAAACCTGCAGCAATATTGCAACATTAATGAAGATGAAGGCATCTCGATAGTAGTAACCATGGGGCCACGCGAAAACCGGCGCATCATAGGAGAGGCCCGTTACATGATTGAACCCGGTGAAGCTTTTGCTGATACCGCATTCATGGTTGATGAAAACTATCAGGGACGGGGTATAGCTTCTTTCCTTCTCAATTATCTGGTCGATATCGGTAAGGAGAGAGGCCTGGAAGGCTTCAAGGCAGATGTTCTGTTTTCGAATCAGCCAATGCTCAAAGTTTATGATAAGTTGCCATTCAAAATTAAGAAGAAATTCGCTGATGGGGTCATATCACTAAAATTCAGATTTGATGAGTTCAAAGAAGATGTGGAACCAAAGAAGCAACCGTAACTGAGACGATTCGGGGATATTGTTTCATAGCCGTCTTTGACAGGGATGACAGCAATGATTGTAAATTCGATTCCTGATGAACAGGACTGTATTTTACTCCTTGAGAAGTACCAGACTCCCCATCACATAATCATGCATTCACGAAAGGTCTGGGAAGTAGGACAATTCATTGGAAACAGAATCCGGATGCATTGCGAAATCAACATGGATTTGCTAAGGGCTTCATGCTTACTGCATGACATCGGAAAGTATCCCAGTATAATCGGCGGGAAGAGATATCATGATATTGTGGGAGAAGAAATTCTTGTGAGTGAAGGCTTGTCAATGGTAGGAAACATAATTGTCCAGCACGTAGTCTTGCGTTCAGACGTTGCCGAACGTGTCTGCGAGGAGCATCTATTGTTCTACGCTGACAAACGGGTGGTTCATGATAATGTGGTAAGTCTGGACGACAGATTTGTGTACCTGGTTGATACCTATGGAAAAACATCCGAAGCGGTAACAAGGCTCATGGAAATGAAGGAGGAGACCAGGAGGGTAGAAGAGGCAATTTTCGAGTTTGTTGATATAACTCCCGAAGAAATAACACATTTTATCAAGTGAAGGAATGAACCTTTGATTTGTGGCCGCCAATGAAAACTAGTAATACGGATTCCAACAACAGGGCTATAGTGCTTCTTTCAGGAGGATTGGATTCAACAACGTGCCTGGCGATAGCCAAACAGGAGGGATATGATGTCAGGGCATTGAGTTTCAATTATCATCAGAGGCACAGGATGGAACTCAAGGCGGCGAGTCGTATTGCCCAAGTGATGGGCGTAAGTGATCACCTTATCCTGGATTTACCTTTGGATCGCATAGGAGGCTCTGCCCTGACGGACAACATCCCAGTTCCAAAAGACTCCTTACATGATTCAGATGAAATTCCGGTTACATACGTGCCGGCTAGAAATTCGGTCTTCCTGTCTTTGGCGTTGGCATGGGCTGAGGTGACTGATTCTGGTCATATATTCATCGGCGTGAACGCCATGGATTATTCGGGATACCCTGACTGTCGTCCCGAGTTTGTATCCGCTTTTGAAAAGATGGCGAATCTGGCTCTGAAAAAAACGGTAGAAAACTCCTTCAGTTTGAGGATTCACGCTCCTCTAATGACAAAAACCAAATCCGAGATCATCAAAACAGGCATGGAACTGGGGGTGGACTATTCGCTTACGATTTCATGTTATGATCCAAACAGTTCTGGAAAGGCTTGTGGGCACTGCGACAGCTGTATCTTGCGTAAACGTGGGTTTGAGCAGGCTGGAGTTCAAGACCCTACGATTTATCAGTCCTGAAACCGATTAAGTCCAGAAATTAAAGGCGGTAAAATGGAAAAGTATTTTCGTGACAACATAGCAGCCGTTGGCAGGACGCCTCTGGTCAAATTAAACAAAATAGTGGGCAAAACTGACGCCACCATTCTTGCCAAGATTGAAGGAAGAAACCCCGCGTACTCGGTGAAAGACAGGATAGCCGTATATATGATAGCGGATGCAGAAAAACGCGGGCTGCTTAAAAAGGGTGTCGAAATAGTTGAACCCACCAGTGGAAACACGGGAATAGGCCTTGCCTACGTTTGTGCAATGAAAGGTTACAAGCTTACACTCACAATGCCCGAGACCATGAGTCTGGAGAGACGAAAAGTTCTCAGAATGTTCGGCGCAAATTTGGCCTTGACCGATGGTTCCAAGGGGATGAAGGGCGCTGTCGATAAAGCGGAAGAGATGGTGGCTGACAACCCCAAAAAATACTACATGCCGCAGCAGTTCAAGAACCCGGCCAATCCGCTGGCTCATGAAGAGACAACCGGTCCGGAAATCTGGGAGCAGACCGACGGTGGAATAGATGTTTTTGTCAGCGGAGTTGGCACTGGAGGAACCATAACAGGAGTTTCACGCTACCTGAAGAACCGGATGAAGAAACAGATCTTTTCCGTAGCTGTTGAGCCATCAGAAAGTCCGGTCATTTCTCAGACGATGCAAGGTAAGCAGGCTATGCCAGGGCCCCACAAGATACAGGGTATTGGAGCCGGCTTTATTCCAGATGTGCTTGATCTTTCCATCATTGACGAAGTACAGCAGGTTTCGAGCGATGAGGCTATAGAACACTCAAGGTTACTCGCAAAAAAAGAAGGTCTGTTAAGCGGTATATCCTCAGGTGCGGCAGTTTGCGCGGCTTTAAGAATTTCGCATCGAAAGGAATTCAGCAACAGGACCATAGTTGTTATTCTTCCGAGCGCGGGCGAGAGATACCTGAGTTCCCCCCTATTCGAAGGGATAGAAGACTAATTAAAGTCTACCGAAAATTCAGGATCAGAATACGCGTCGCACAGACACATGGAGAAGGCAATGAAAAAAGATGACAACTGCATTTTTTGCAAGATAGTTGATGGTGTGATCCCCTGTGTAAAAGTGTACGAAGACTCCAGGGTGTTAGCTTTTATGGACATCAACCCGCTAAGTCCGGGGCATACTCTGGTCGTACCCAAGGAACACCACGAAAACATTTTTGAGATATCTCCGGATGATTACGGACTGATCAGCTCAGTTGCCGCGAAGATAGCCCATGCTGTTAAAAAAGCATTGAACCCTGATGGCGTCAACATAATGCAACTCAACGGGAAGGCTGCCAATCAGGTGGTTCCTCACTTACACATGCATGTTACCCCTCGCTGGACTGGAGATGGCCTTACAATAAGTGCCTGGGAACCTGTGCCCGGGGACATGGAATCCGTGAAAGAAAACGCCATCAGAATCAAGGCGAGCCTGTAATTCCTTCTAGTTATTCCAGGTCATAATTCTGACCACAACCTTTTGAGTTTCTTGGTGGAAATTAGAAGATGAAATGAGTCATAACCCGAATGCCGGAAAAACTGGATCAGCATGAACGACAATACAAATCCTCCACTCCCAGGGAGTTTCTCAACTATTTTGGAAAAGAGAAGAAACTTCAGCTTTGGTTTGCAGATTTAAGGACAAAACTTACCTCCGCAATTTTTCCCCCAATCTTCAAACTTGGGCTGGCTCCAGACACCATTTCTTATTTGGGTATCTCTTTACTGGCGGGAGTGGTCCTCTATTTTGTGCGAAAGCCGTGGTTGGCGGCCATATTTCTGCTTTGCCACATAATTTGTGATGGTCTGGATGGGGCCTATGCGAGAAATACTGGAAAGGCCTCACAGTCTGGAGCGTTCACTGACCTGGTTTGTGATCAGTTTGGCATGGTCGTGGTGGCGATGCTCGCCATCTTTCATCACCTGGTGGAGCCACTCATCGGCGCCGTTTACGTTACCCTGTACCTGATAGTAGTGGTCTTCGGGGTGATAATCAATGTGATGGGATTGAGAGCCAGGATTACCATCACCAGTAAATACTTTCTTTATATAATTTATGGAGTATGGGCTTTTACCGGCCACAACTATTTCTATGAACTGATGGCTTTCTTTTCCGCGATCATGGCTATCGAAGTAACGGTTGGGTACGTAAAACTCAAGGGCGGCATTCGAAAAAAATTTGACACGGAGGTCCGTTTTTCCGACGAGGACATTTATTCCAGCAAATTGAATTACGTCATAAATGTAGCGGTTCCAATACTGGCGCTGGGCCTTATTCTGATATGGGGAAACTGGATTCCTATAAAGGCGATGATGGCTAAGCCGGCCGATGTCGTGACATGGCAGAAGATGGCTCAGATAGTAGATCCTGATCAACATGCCGAAATACTGGGTTTTGGGGCAACGCCCGACAAGTTTCTGGTACTTCTCAGGCATGAAAACGAGAAGATAGAAGTCCGTAGAATCGATCCATCAAAAATCGACGCTACACCTGAAACATTTGAAGCGCCAGCCTATATTCGGCCTTCATTCAAGGCGCTACCTGTTTACAATAATGCCCTGTTGATAGCGGATAGCTCTACCAGGCTTCTGATGGGGCTAGATCTTGAAGCGTCTCTGAAATCGGGGAAAGCCGTCACTACGTTGACATTACCTCTGGGATATCTCAGAGTCACAGCGATGAACACGGCTAAATGGAATGGAAGAACAGTGTGGCTGGCCGCCAACTATCTTTACACACGCAAGACATATGTAATTGATCCGGAACTGGCATTGAGGAAGGGTCACATATTGGGTGGCCAGATAGCCCATTACATAAACGGAAGCTTCCCTTCTGGACTTGAAGCTTTTGGAGACACGGTAGTGGAATTAAATAAATCTCCATTTAAATCGATATTGTATGTTGCCTCATTAGCAAAACTGACTTCCGGAAAAGATTTGCTTTCTGCGGCATATTGGTCATTTAACCCTCCCGAACCTGACGCCATCGGACCTGTAAAAAAAGGGGACGACATCGTCATGTTGACTCCAGGAGGGCTCGCCTATAAACTGGACTGCAAATCATTTTTAAAATAAAACCTTTTTATTTTATCAATAAGTTGTAAAACACGTCAGACCCAGGACAACTGTATTCGTCTCATAAACGGATGCCAGGAAAACACCGAACTTGTGGCCTCAATGGAGACCTTTTATGGATCATCTCAGGAATTTTTGTATCATCGCTCATATTGACCATGGAAAATCAACTCTCGCTGACAGGCTACTCCAGATAACCGGAGTAGTAGGAGATCATGAATTTCATGATCAGATGCTTGACACGATGGACATCGAGAGAGAGCGTGGAATAACAATTAAAAGCCAGAGTGTGGCTCTGCCCTATAAAGCCAGGAACGGAAAAACGTACACCCTGAATCTGATTGACACCCCAGGGCATGCGGACTTCTCTTACGAGGTGTCACGGGCTCTGGTTTCATGCGAAGGCGCTCTACTAGTCATAGACGCATGTCAGGGTATACAGGCGCAAACGCTAGCCAATTTTTACATGGCAGTTGAACAGGATCTGGAGATCATTCCCATAATTAACAAAATAGATCTGCCAGCGGCTGATGTCGAAAGGGTAAAGCACCAGATAGACAGGGATCTGGGGTTGGACCCGGACACTGCCATTCTCGTTTCGGCCAAAGAGGGAACCGGCATAGAGGAAGTGCTCGAGGCCATCGTAGAACTCATACCACATCCAGTGGGAAACGCTGAACTCCCACTCAAGGCATTAATTTTTGACTCTCATTGGGATCCATACAGAGGCGCTGTAGTGCATGTAAGGGTTTTTGACGGTCAGCTCCTACAGGGAGACAACATTAGGTTGTGGTCAACTGGAGCTGTCTACCGTGTTGAGGAAACAGGCATATTCCTGATCGAAAGAAAGCCGGTTAAAAAACTTCTGGCTGGCGAGGTAGGCTACCTTATAGCGGGTATAAAAACGGTCAGTGACACACGGATTGGCGATACCGTGACACAGGATGACAACCCGTGTGATGAACCCCTGTTAGGATTCCAGCTCGTTAAACCGGTCGTATTTTCATCGTTTTATCCAATCTCATCAGATGACTATCAGGAGCTGGCTGACGCCCTCGAAAAACTGAAACTCAACGATGCTTCGCTGACATTCGATAAAGATCACTCTACCGCGTTAGGACATGGATTCAGATGTGGATTCCTTGGATTGCTGCATCTGGAGGTGGTTCAGGAAAGGCTGGAGAGGGAATTTGGATTGTCTCTCATACTGACCGCGCCCTCGGTCCAGTATCTTCTGACACTCAAGGACGGTTCTGAAATAATGATAGACAATCCTGCAAAATATCCAGACCCGGTGTATATAGAAAAAACCAAAGAACCCTTCATTAAGGCCTCCATAATTCTTCCGGAGCAGTATCTTGGATCGGTAATTTCACTATGCATTGATCGCAGGGGCGTTCAGAGAAATATGGCGTATATGGATTCAGGACGCGTCGAGCTGACCTTTGAACTGCCTCTGGCCGAGGTGCTTTTTGATTTCTATGACAAGCTTAAGTCTGTTTCAAGAGGTTACGCCTCGTTTGACTATGAATTCCTGGAGTATCGACCGACTGATCTTGTCAAGGTCGATATACTGGTTTCAGGTGAAAAGGTAGATGCCTTGTCCATGTTGGTTCACAAGGAGCGGGCTCACCAGAGAGCGCGAAGATCGTGCGAGAGACTTAAGGACGAAATACCGCGCCAGTTGTTCAAAATAGCTATTCAAGGCGCAATAGGGGGCAAAATAATTGCGCGTGAAACAGTTTCTGCCATGAGAAAAGATGTCACGGCCAAGTGTTACGGCGGTGATATAACCCGTAAGAAGAAACTTCTTGAAAAGCAGAAGGAAGGTAAAAAGCGTATGAAACAGGTAGGAAGCGTTGTGATTCCGCAGTCAGCCTTCCTGGCCGTACTAAAAACAGATGAGGATGAGTGAGCCCGAAAAATAGCCATAATTTTGTTCGGGCTCGCAATTCCACAGGAAGATTATTTCTTTTGTGCGGGAGGCTCTGCAGCCGGAGCTGGTCCTTCTTCAAATTCAACTATGGGAACGTAGGAAAAGTGCGCCTGAACGATTAGCCACCTGGAGCCTGTTTTCTGCATCACACCACTCCATAACGCAGGGATAGGGCTTTCCTGGTTTTCTACCTTGATGTGTCCTATCAGGGATGTAGTAAACCAGGCCGTGTCACCGTTTGCGCCTACGTAAGTCTTGGTAAATTCAATTCTTGAGGCCAGAATCTGGGAGAAATCCCTTTCATAGGTCATTTTTATTTGATCCTGTCCCACAATTGGAAACTCTGAAATTCCATCAATCAATATCACTCCGGGATCAGTCGAGAAAAACCCCATTATGGCTTTAATATCTCTTTTCTCGTACGCCTCTGAATATCTCTTGAGAGTGTCCTGGATTTCTTTCTCGATTTGTACGTCCGCCGCCTGGGCAGAAGCGCTAAAAATCATTGCCAAAGCCAAAAGCAGGGGCAGCGACCAGAATCTGATTTTCAAGGTAACCTCCGATCAATTTCTATGAAACCATCTGACTACTCAGTGAGAAAAAAGTTTTCACATCGAAGGCTGTATAACATCAATTCTGGAAAAAATTAAATAAAAAGATATAGTTCTGTTTTAATTTTTGCGCGGCTTACAAGTATCCGAGCTCACACAACTTTGGCAGTCGCATGAGTCACAGGCCACGGCGCTGTTCCTGGTCCGTACGTAATTAAGCCAGTACCGCCTGATCAGGTAGCCGAGCGCAATTGTCACTATCGTTACAACTATCAGGTTTTCCATATTCTATTACCGTGACACCCTTGAATTACGAAACTCCAATGCCAAAAAACAGTCCGACTGACCTCACCACGAGAGCCACACAATAAGCCAGAGTAGTTGTGTATATCATCGCAAAAAAGGTCCAACGCCATTTGCCGGTTTCCCTTCTTATGACAACCAGGGTCACGAAGCATGGGGCGTAAAGCATCACAAACATTATGAGTGTGAAAGCGAGCAAAGGGTTCCATCCCGGCTCATTTCTCAGTTGTTCCGACAGATCTCCCGTCAACCCTGGATCTACTTCTCCAAGACTGTAAGCGGTGCCCAAGGTGGAAACAACAACTTCCTTAGCTGCAAACCCACCAACAAGGGCTACGTTGGTGCGCCAGTCAAATCCTAGCGGTCTTGTTACATATTCAAGGGTTGTCCCTAATCGTCCGCCTAATGTGTAGCGGAGCTTCTCTCTCTGTTTAGCGCCTTCAACAGTCAACAGTGACTTCTGATACTTGAGATAAGCGTTGGCGGTCATCAGCGCTGAAGAACCGACCTCCGATTTCGATCGACCTGTGGTTGCAAGTTCTTCTAGCGCTACGGCAAGAGAAGCAAGATGAGGGTTCTGTTTTTCAAGATCCTTTCTGTTCTTACCCTCAAACTGTTTGTGAAAATTCTGGAAGACCTCAATATCCTTCGAGGAGGTAAAGAATTCCTTTATTCCAGGATCCAACAGAAAAGTCTGGGTTATTTGGGAAAGTTGATCGTCAAATTCCTTTTGCCTTTCCTCTGGAAGATCAGGGAATGTCATCATTGCCCAGAGGACCACAGACACAGCCAGAATCGAGGTTCCAGCCTTTCTGACATACATCCAGGTCCTTTCCCAAGTGTGAATCAACAAACCGCGGAACGTCGGAATCCTGTAAGGAGGCAGTTCAAGAACAAAAGGCGCTGAAGGGCCTTTGAGAACCGTCGAGCGAATTATTTTCCCTGCTATGAGGGCTAAGCCCCAGGATATTATAGTTAACAGGAACATTATGCTCGCTTTGGATCCCGAAAAAAAAGCTCCGATCAAGAGCGCATAAACAGGCAGTTTTGCGCCACAATTCATCAATGGGGCTACAAGTATTGTGACTAGACGCTCCTTGGGTTCTTTCATGGTCCGCGTAGCCATGATTCCCGGGACTGCGCAACCACCGGCGATACCTCCGGAGACCATAAGGGCAAGCATTGAAGCGCCATGTAAACCAAATCCCTTCAGGACCCGGTCCAACATGAAGGCTATCCTGGCCATATAGCCGGTGTCTTCCAGGATCGCTATGGTCAGGAACATGAACGCTATCAGGGGGGTGAAACCAAGGACCCCACCAACCCCATCAATAATACCGCTGACAATCAGAGATTTTAACAGCCCGTCCGGCAAAAGTTCTGAAACAGTTCCGCTAAGCCATTTGAAAAAAAGTTCAAAGTAAGTGACAAGAGGCTCACTGCCCTGAAAAGTCACCATGTATACTGTGTACAAAACTGCCAAAAGTATTATTGGCCCCAGAAACCTGTCGGTTAAAACCTTGTCTATCTGTTGGCTTACGTCTACCCTATCCCGACGCTCAACCTTGACCGAAACCTTTACAGCCCCAGAGATAAAACCATAGCGGGAATCAGCAAGCAGAATTTCAGGATTGTCTCCAAATATCTCGGTTAAGTGCTTGCGACTTTTGTCCACCTGATTGAAAATTCCGGAATGCATGGGGTAGGAATGGATTTTTTTTGATATTTCGGCGTCAGCTTCAAGCAGTTTTATCGAAAGCCACCTGTTCGAAAGAAACGCATCACGGACATTTGCCTTGTCCAGCTCAATTTCGAGCTTTTCAAGCTCCTCCTCAATTTCCAAGCCATAATTAAGCGATAAAACGTCTTTCTGGGTCTCAGGGTCAGTAGCTTCTGATATCGCTGTGTCCAGCAGTTTATCCAGTCCTACTCCCCGCTTGCCATTAGTCTCAATTACTGGCGCCCCGAACAGCTCCGCCAACTCCTCAGTGTTTATGTCTATTCCACTCGAAGAGGCCACATCAATCATGTTCAGGGCTATTACTACCTTGCAGCCCATCTCAAGTAACTGGACCGTCAGGTAGAGATTTCGCTCCAGATTGGAGGCGTCCACGACATTGATTACTATGTCGGGGCCTTCATCAACTATGAAATTACGGGCTATTATTTCTTCAAGAGAGAATGCTGTGAGGGAGTAAGTCCCCGGCAGATCGACAACGTGAACTTCACGACCTTTGTGTTTTAAAGACCTTTCTTTTTTTTCTACGGTTACTCCAGGCCAGTTCCCAACGTGTTGACGGGCCCCCGTCAGCGCATTGAAGATCGTGGTTTTTCCAGCATTCGGGTTTCCGGCGAGCGCAACAACCAGTTTATTCTGCATGAGATCCTCAGGCTGCTTTCTCTGGTTCATCCATTAGAATATCAGCGGCCTGATCTCTTCTAAGAGTGACATGATAACCTTTGATGATGAACTCCATAGGATCATTTAATGGAGCATACTTTACCACTTCTATATCTGCGCCGCGAACAAAACCCATCTCCATCATCCTTAAACGGAAATCAGGATCTCCACATATCTGGATTATCTTACCTTTTTGACCTGGTTTGTAATTGGACAATTTAACAGTCTTGACGGCAAGACATTTTCTATGATGAAGCGACGGGCAATTGAAACATCTTTTTTTTGCGGTTCTTGGACTCATGAGTATCTCCAGCGACAGGCTGCATTCTTAGTCGGGTCAGAAAAGAGCGTCGTGACTATCTAAGTTAGTCGCCTCGAACTAATTTTTAACCTCCATACTCCAATTTGTCAATACTATCAGAGGACCAGAGAATACAAAAAGTTTCCTATCACTTATGTATGGTTACGCCCTGTGAAATACCAAACCTTCACAAATTCATGGACAAACTCTGAAGCCTCTGGGCAATCTTACATGCAGGCTCGAGATGTCGCTTGAAAATTCAGGCATCTCTTTTGAGGCGCGCCAGAGTGGCCCCCCATGAACCGGCTTCCAAAGGGGCGAATTCAAAACTCTCTACCAGGGGATGTTTGCGCAAAATTGACCAAACCCTTTTTTGGAGGATACCAGCGCCCTTGCCATGTATGATCCTGATGTCATGTATGGATTTTTCGATGCAGGCCTGGAAGTAATCGTTCAAAAGATTTTTGATTTCTTTTGGATCAAAGGTGTGAAGGTCGATTATTCCGTTTATGGGAATTTCAACACATTCGGGATTATCCGACTCCTGCATAAGAATCTCATCGAATTCTATTGGCATATCCTACCTCTTGAAATTTGAAGTAAAGACATCCGATCAAAAATGGGTCTGTAAAAAATAGTTTCAGCAGATAGACTTGAAATTGCGAAATTGCTATCATGAAAAGCTATCGATAATTCGGAAGTGTTCGGAATTCAAACCCCTTCATGATCGAGCAAACAGTTACTACAGCCGGGCCTTTAAAACCAGAGCGAATGGGCACAGGGACTGTCATTTTTGGTTTCACGGTGTTGATATTCCTATTCCTGGCTCTGGTTGGAGACATTGGTTTTCAGGGAGATGACTGGTGGATATTCGGAATACCGTACTGGAATGAGTTTCCTGAATCCTTACTCATTTATGCCCAGGAATCCAGGCGGCCAATAGAAGGTCTTTACTGGATTTCGATGTATGAGACATTTGGTTTGCACGAGCCTGCCTTTCTCGCTGGTTCACTTATCCTTCTGGGCGCATCATGCATTTTGATGATGCGATGCCTTTACACGGCATTCCCTGACTACAGGGAATGGGCTATCGCCAGTGGGCTTCTTGCTTTTGTCATAAGCCCTATGGCCAACCTCGTTTACATGCTTCACACAGACAATTCCCGAATATCGTGTCTTTTTTTCTGGATATCTGTGTCACTTTTCCAGAGTTGGGCCAAACAGTCGGAAAAAATTTCCAGGCTTATTTTTCCGGTCATGTTTTACACGCTGGCGACTCTCACCTATGAGAACTGTGCGCTGCTGATTTTTGCAGTCCCTTTTATGGCCTATCCAGTGTTCCGGTTGAACGGGAAAAACGACTCAACCACAGGATTTGTCCTGAAATTAGGATTGGCCCTTTTTCTAGGTTTTGGGATTTTTCTTGGTGTGCGCTTTCTGATATTTGGCGGAGGCGCGGTAGGACACAAGTCACTCACTCCTCCGCTGCAACTGGCGCTCTCTTATCTCAGCGTGTTGATCGAATACCTGTCATTTCCGTTGAGAAACATCAGTGTAAATTTGGGAAATCTGATCTGGGCAGGGCTATTCACCTTTTTCACATTTATGGTTTTAAAAAGGTCCGTCATGAAAGAGGCCGTGGAGACCCAGTTCGGCAAAAAGTCATCCGAGCGATTCAATCTTGCAGGCATGACCTTGCTGTCATTATCAGTCCTGGGCTTTGGAATGGCGCCTTATTTACTTGCGGGTTACAGTCCGGAACTCGGTTTTACAAGCCAAAGCCGGATTTTTTCATCTGCGGGTTTTGGGGCTGCGGCTTTGATATGTCTTCCCTTGGGCTTCTGTAAGGGTAAGAGAGCCTGCAGACTTCTGGTAAGCTCGTGTCTTTCTGTTTTTATTTTTTTGAGCGCTCTATCTCAGATTTCACTCCGAAAAGACTGGATTCAAGCCAAAATTCATAGGGACAACATCACAAAGAGCTTGCGTCAGTCAATTCCACAGGTTCGTCAGGGCGCCAACTTCCTGTTCATTGATTTACAGTGGTACCTTGGTGACAATGCCGTAGTTTTCCAGGGAGTTGACGGGCTCAACGAATGGATAAAGATAGTGTTTGACACGCGCGACATAAACGGGTTCTTTCTTTACCCGGCTCAGAATGATTATGATGATCAGGAAACGGATGCCATAATCAGCCGGGAAGGGGTCAGAGCCCGTGGCAGCTCCATGCATGGACCTTTGCCGCTCGACAGCCTCATTCTGATAGAAAGAAACGCTGAACGGCTGACCGTTCTAAGGAGTGTTACCAGACAGGAGAAAAAAATCGCAGCTAATTGGCATGGAGTAGAACAGATTGAAACCAATTACCAATTGATTGACAAGGATTAGCAAAGAATATTTGTTGATGGATCCGCCGTAACTCTTATTGTAGGACTAACTTGTCAGGTGAGGTCCAATGATGCGGGCAGCTTATTTCAGAGACCTGATGCCGCGATCCCTCGATAATACTGTATAGGTCCATTTGTTAAGGATTCGGTAACCGAGGCTTACACGATATAAATTCAAGGTGTTTATCAAACCTGAGGACCAGGCGTTTTTTACGAGCCTTTCAGGGGTTAATACTGTTTCCGACCATCCCACAATTCTGTCGGGATTACTATGCAAGGCATTGATATCTTTCCATGAAATTCCAGTTGGGGCCAGGCTGTCAAAACATGACAGTTTTTCCACAAGTTGTAGTTTATCACCAGAGCGGTACAAGATAACGAGGCTATCTAAAGGCAGCGGATTGTCAAGCTTTACTCCTCGGGTGCAAAAACCGTCACGCCTGGCAATTCCTTGCTGACAGACCCTGTTAGGCCAATTCCAGGCGTAGGGATGTACATAAAATGCTCCCAGATCCTGTGAATCATACAGCATCCGAATCAGTTCTCTAAGACCTCCCCAACCCCGGAAAACAGCTGCCCGATTGTGGAAATACTCAAGGTTGACCAGCAGAAAATTGGTCTTGGGCGACACGTCAGGAGCTTGTGACACAAGACTCTCACAGATGGAGTTGCGCTTGCTGGCAGCTTCCCTCCAGTCAGTTATAAGTCCTGCATGAAAGGTAATCATAAAACCCATGACCACAACCGTAACAATTTTCGCAATCTTCTGGGCTTTCTGGCTCTTCCAGAATCCGATGAGCAGACCGAAAAGGATTGCGAGACCAAACGAGGCCGATGAGTATATTCTGCTTGACCAGTTGAAATTGAACCAGGCCGTGTTCCCGTCCGGTAAGAGGCCATATTTTGACCAGACCGTCTCAGCTATCCTGGGTGTAACAGACCCATATCCCGCAAGTTGATAGGGCGCCATGCCGAGCGCAATTACCGCCACACAAATCAGCCCTACATATAGTTTGCTGTCTTCAATCTCATATTTTATGCCTGATCGTTCAAATGACTCTGGAGGAAAGCGGTAGATGAGTATGAAGCTCAAGGCCCCTGCCATTAGCAATCCTATTGACAGCGCTCTAAAGTCAAAACCATCCAAAGTAAAAGGTTCTACAAGGTAAACGGGCAAAAGGGCAAAATAAGACCATACAAGCTCCAGTGGAGGCAAGAAATGTTTGTGACTAACCGCTCCTCCTTTCAGGAGAAGGAATCGCATAAACAGGGCCCCACAAAAGCCGGCGAGAATTCCCGAAATCAATCTGAGCCCAAACTTGAAGGGGTTCAGTTGATCGGCTGATCTCAGATAGATGGGAATTATAAACAGGGGAACCGCAAATATCAGAAGACTGGGAGCTTCATAGGTCAAGAAAGCGCAAATGTACAGGAAAACAGGAGGCGCAAGATCCAACCAGCCTCCCCCCCGCTCTACCCAGCGCTGAAAAGCCAATACAGATCCCCAGAAGAACAACATGCTTAACCTCGAATTGTCAGTGGTGACAACGAATGTCAAGCATGAAACTGTCGGGATAAAAAAAGCCATAAACATGGCTGACGCGGCAAAAAGCCTTCTCCCCGGAAAGGCTTTAAGAAGACAGACGCCCATCAACGCGCTTGCGCCCGCAAGCAGCAGCAAAGAGAAGAAATGAAAAACTATCTTGTTGAAACCAAAGAGTTCGAAAAGTCCTATCCAGTAAACACCCTCAAGGGGACGTAAAGACTCACGGGCATAAATCCACAATGAATAAGGAAAACTGTTCCAGTATGGCCAACTGAAAATCCACCAGTCATCTCCCTCGAATCCTATGTCTCCCGAAATGATTGTAACTATGATGCAGTATGCCAAGAGCAGCAGAGTCAGAGGAAGGAAGTAATTGATATCGCTTCTTGGGCCGCTCATTATATAAAAAACCAAAGTGTCATCGAAATACCTCGAGCAAATATGCCCGAACAACATAGAAATAAAAACTGTTCAGATTTAGCGCAAGCCCAAGTTCTTGACACTAATCGCTTCATTATAAGAAAAACGTTTCCATTAGTGAAGCTGATTTCTTACAAAAAAACCGATTAACTGAACTCACATGGATCACATTAAAAGTCGGTCGGTAGAGGGTCGGTTGGATTCCAATTCGAAGACACAATAAAAACTGGTAATATCCTATTGTTAAGCCCTAAAGTATCGCAAAGATGTCTGACGTGCCATGAATTAGACCCATAAGTGGAGCGCGCAGGGGAAGTCTTGACCGATGATGAAATCGGGGATGAAAGTCAATAGGCTCCTTTGGGATTGACATAGACAGTAAGCTTGTGGATACTGAAAATTCTTGAATATTTTTGTGGAGCCTATTTAATGAAAACAGTTTTAGTTACCGGTGGCGCAGGTTTTATAGGTAGCCATTTATGCAGAACCCTACTGGCGTCCGGCGCCTCAGTAATTTGCATGGACAACCTATTCACGGGAACAAAGCGAAACATATTGCCTCTGTTGGAGAATCCCTCTTTTGAATTCATAAGACATGACATTGTCACGCCCATACTCATCGAAGCGGATGAGATTTACCATCTGGCTTGTCCGGCCTCTCCGATTCATTACCAGAGTAACCCGATCAAGACCCTCAAGACTTCCGTTTTGGGAACGTTGAACATGCTTGGACTTGCCAAACGTCTCAAGGCTCGATTTTTGCTCGCTTCGACCTCGGAAGTTTATGGTGACCCTGAAATTCATCCCCAGACGGAGGCATACCAGGGGAATGTTAATCCGGTTGGTCCAAGAGCCTGCTATGACGAAGGTAAAAGGGCGGCGGAGACGCTTACGGTAGGCTATAGGGATTACAACGAGGTCAATGTCTGCATAGCCAGAATTTTCAACACTTACGGTCCCAGAATGCTTCCCAATGATGGAAGGGTGGTCAGCAATTTCATCTGTCAGGCTCTCAGGGGCGAGGACATAACGATATACGGAGATGGGTCTCAGACGAGATCTTTCTGTTTCATTTCTGACCTCGTGGATGGGCTGGTAAAGCTCATGCACAGTGAGGAAAGCGGCCCCATGAATCTTGGCAATCCACACGAGGTGACCATCAAGGAACTTGCCGAGACCGTGCTGGAAATGATCCCTGAATCTTCTTCCAAAGTAACTTACAAGACTCTGCCGAAGGACGACCCGACTCGCAGGAAACCGGACATCACATTTGCCAAAAAGGCTTTGAACTGGAAACCGACAATAGCTCTGGAAGAGGGTCTGGATTCGACGATTTCCTATTTCATGGAAACGCTGGGAAGACCGAATGGAAGGTAGCGCCAATCGCAAACGTAACCTTCTGATTGTAACGGGATTAATTTTAGGTCTGTTCTTTCTCTGGTTAACATTCAGGGATATATCCTGGAAGGATTTTGTGGAAGGCCTGACTCAGATGCAACCCGTCTATTTAATCCCGGGACTGATTTTTGCCATAGGCTGCCAGTTTATTCGAGCGCTGCGCTTCGGACTAATCCTGAGTCCCTTCTGCTCGCTTTCTACCAAAATGTTATGGGATCTCCTAAATATATGGGCGGCGGCCAATGTGATAATGCCAGCCAGGCTCGGCGAACTGGTCAGGCCCTATCTGCTTCATCAGCGTGGAGTATCTTTTTCGAGCGTCTTTGGAGCGGTTCTCGTGGAACGATTCTTTGACATGACAGGTCTGTTGATTCTGCTTGGAGCGGTTCTATGGAAGACACCGGAGGTTTCTCAACAGTATGCCATGCTAGGGCAGATTCTTCTGGCGGCGCTGGTTTTTGGCTATCTATTAGTCCTGCTGGTGTTGGCCAAGAAGGAATTTGTGCAAGGTCTCGTCGAGAAAAGCCTTCGAATTTTTCCATCCAGAATATCGAAAGCGCTTGAGGTTATTTTCGACAAACTCATAGAGGGAGTTGAAGTAATGGCGAACCCCAAGCGAGCCCTCATGATACTTGCGTATTCGATAGCGCTGTGGGTACTTTTCTCTGCAACTACCTATGTTTTTTTGCTGGCTTTTGGAATTAAGGCTTCATTCCTTGTGGCGGTGACGATACAGGTTTTCATTGCTCTGGCGGTTGCAATCCCGTCAGCGCCCGGGTTCATTGGAACTTTTCATGCTGCCGGACGCTATGCCCTGGCTCTTTACGGTATTCAGGCGGTGGTAGCGGTTTCCTTTGCAACTGTCTACCATCTGTTCAGTCTGCTTGTGAGTCTGGGACTCGGGGCTATGTCCTACTTCACAGGTGAGTACCGTTTTGAGCGATCAGCATTCATTAATCAGCCTGAAGTCGGTTGAAAAAATCTATTCGAGGTCATTGTGGATGAGGGACTGGGAGTCGCTAGACAAAGAATACATATGGCATCCGTTTACGCAAATGGAGGACTGGCTTCGTTCGGAGGCCCTTGTCATCGAGCGTGGAGAGGGCGCGTGGCTGATTGACACCAAAGGTAACAGGTATCTTGATGGTGTATCATCACTGTGGGTGAATGTTCATGGTCACAGGAACAGTTTGATCAACGAAGCCGTGAAGTCTCAACTCGACAGGATCGCTCACTCCACACTGTTGGGCCTGGCCAGCGCGCCATCCATTGAACTTGCCGAAAAACTTGTCCAGATAACCCCAGAGGGACTAAATAAGGTATTTTATTCGGATTCGGGTTCCACCGCTGTTGAAATAGCCCTCAAAGTGGCTTTTCAATACTGGAAAAATCTGGGTTACCCTCAGAAAAAAATGTTCGTTGGCCTGGACCAGGCTTATCATGGGGATACAATTGGGTCTGTGAGTCTAGGGGGTATAGACATCTTTCACAGTATTTTCAATCCCTTGCTTTTCAAAACCACCGCTATTCCCACACCTTTTCCGTATCAGTCACCAGGATTGGAACCTGAAGAATTAAAGCAAAAATGTGTCGATAATTTCAAAAGATTAGCGTCAGAGAGGTCCCATGAAATAGCGGCTCTGATTGTGGAGCCTTTAACTCAGGGGGCTGCGGGAATGATAGTTCATCCTTCCGGCTTTCTGAAAGCCTTGGAAACAGTATGTCGGGAGTATGACATATTGATGATCTGCGATGAAGTGGCCACTGGATTTGGCAGAACCGGTTCAATGTTTGCCAGCCAGAAAGAGTCGGTGAATCCTGACATCATGTGTCTGGCCAAAGGGTTGACCGGCGGATACCTGCCACTGGCTGCAACCCTTTTCACTGACAGAATCTTTGACGCGTTCAAAGGGCCTTTTACAGAGTATAAGACTTTTTTCCATGGCCATAGCTACACAGGAAATGCCCTGGCGTGCGCAGCCGCCAACGCGTCCCTGAAAATTTTTGAACAGGACAGGGTCATTGAAAAACTTCAGCCCAAAATAAGACTCCTGACAGATCTGCTTGACTCACAGATCTCAGGTTTGGCGCATGTGGCCGATGTCAGGCAGTGCGGTTTTATGGTTGGCGTAGAACTGGCCAGAGATGTTTCACGACGGGAGCCCTATCCAGCTGAAAAGCGTGTTGGAGCCCAGGTAACCCAGAATATCCGAAAACACGGGGTCATCCTGAGACCTCTCGGGGATGTGATCGTCCTGATGCCACCACTTTGCATAACTCCAGATGAACTGGAATTTCTGGTCTCAAAAACGGCGCTGTCTATCCGCGAAGTCTGTGGAGAGAATTAGGATGTCAGGAATATTTGTGTCAGGGACAGACACCGGAGTCGGTAAAACTGTCATCTCGGCTGGATTGACAAGATTGGCCCGAAGCAGGGGAATTAATTGCGTGGGCCTGAAACCTGTCGAAACAGGCTGCCCGATAAACAATGGCATGCTTCAGCCATTGGATGGGACGGTTCTGTGGGACGCCAGTGACAGGACTTTTTCGCTGGATGTATGCGCTCCGTACAGATTTGCCATGCCCGCTTCTCCTTTCAGAGCGGCTGCCATGGAAGACGGTAATCTGACAGTTTCAGACCTTGTGGAGCATGTTCTGACAGTTTCGGAAGACGCTGAAATGGTCATAGTCGAAGGCGCCGGTGGCCTGATGGCCCCTGTTGAAGACCACAAGGTCATGATAGACGTGATTAGCGCTCTGGGATTTCCGACATTGCTGGTAGGGCGGTTGGCGCTAGGAACCATCAACCACACAATGTTGAGTCTGGAGGCTCTGGTGCGTCGCAACATTCCGGTGAAGGGAATAGTTCTTTCAGCATCCAAAGAGTTATGCGGGCCAGAAGAAGATTATACTCCCGGAGATCTGTCCAGAATGATCCGGGACATACCGGTAGTAGTGTTCCCGTTCATGGAAAACATGGAAATCGTAAACGCTGAAAAAATTGCTCAAATAATGATACAGAAATGGCCCCCTGCGTTCCTTCACGAAGTTTTGCATCCATAACTTAATCAAAGATCTGGCGGTCAATTTCCAAGGAGGACCGCTAATTCTCAGACCCTCATGCTGGTGTCGGGTATGAAATCGAGAGACCTGGCCAGTACTTCGCGTGGCCGGCTCGTGCCATCTGAGGGACCTATAATGCCTTCATTTTCCATAGTTTCTATAATCCGGGCAGCTCTGTTGTAACCTATGCGCATGTGCCTCTGGATTAGCGATATTGAAGCGTGGCCGAGCCTGGTCACCAGGGCCACAGCTTCATCATATTTCTCATCGTCAATAGAATCCGCCCCGCCGGAACCTGATCCTGATTCCGAAACAACAGATGTAATCTCGCTCAGATAAACGGGAGACCGCTGATCCTTGGTGAAATCGGCAATTTTTCTGATTTCATTTTCCGAGACAAAAGCGCCGTGAAGCCTTCGCATTTTCGAGGTGCCTGGCGGAAGAAAAAGCATGTCGCCCATGCCAAGCAAGTTTTCGGCTCCTACGGTGTCAAGAATAGTCCTCGAA
Source organism: uncultured Desulfomonile sp. (assembly GCA_964542775.1). GTDB lineage: Bacteria > Desulfobacterota > Desulfomonilia > Desulfomonilales > Desulfomonilaceae > CAITZA01. The sequence continues at coordinate 14,775 of CAZIVV010000156.1, read as the reverse complement.
TCAGGTTTTGCTGAAACCTGATAGGAAATCCTCGCAGGAAAATTGGCTTTGATCACTCCTGTGATAACATCTACTGATGGTCTTTGAGTCGCCAGGATCAAATGGATACCTGCAGCGCGGGCCATTTGCGCCAATCTGGCAATCGAGATTTCTATATCTTTGGCGGCTACCATCATCAGCTCGGCCAACTCATCAATAATAATAATGATGTAAGGCAGTTTAACCGGCTTCTCAGCTTCAGGAGACAGATTTCGGCTTTCAGCCTTTATCTTCTGGTTATAGCCCTCTATATTCTTGGCCCCAGCCTCGCTCAAAAGGTCGTAACGCCGCTCCATCTCTCGAATGGCCCAGCTTAATACCTTGGGAACTTTTTCAGCTTCAGTAACAACAGGGTGTATAAGATGCGGAATGTCCTGATAATATGACAGTTCAAGCTTCTTGGGATCCACCATCAGAAATTTTACGTCGTCAGGACTACACGACATCAGCCATGAACATATCAAACAGTTAAGCCCAACTGATTTACCTGTTCCGGTAGCTCCGGCGATCAGAAGGTGAGGCATGCGGGCCAGACTTGAAACAAAAGGCTCACCATCAATTTCCTTACCCAACGCCATCTTCAAAGGGGAGCTTGATGATACGAAAGCTGCGGATTCTATTATCTCCTTGAAATAGACTATCTCCCTGTTGAGATTGGGCACTTCTATGCCTACCGTGTCTTTTCCAGGTATGGGGGCGACCACTCTTGTGGACCCGGACTTCAATGCCATCGCAAGGTCATCAGACGTGTTGAGAACTCTACGAAGTGGAATGCCGGGAGCCAGGTTTAGTTCATACATTGTGATGACTGGCCCTGGATGAATCTCTACCACTTCCCCCCTGATTCCCAGATCTGCAAGCTTTTGTTCAAGAACCCTGGCGTTCATCTCCAGAAGTTTCTCATCTACCATTCGCGTGGAAGCTGGAGGATCATCCAGAAGTTCGAGACCCGGAAGCTTGTAATCTGTATCATCAATCTTTATTTCAGCAGGTTCACCCACTGTCACAGGATTCTCATCTGCCCTTTTAGTAACTTTTATGGGGCGAGGGGGGACAGGTTCCTCCCCAGGTAGGGCCCTTTGGTCAGGTAGGGATTCAGAAAGCGGTGGTTCTAAATCCGCAGGCGCTGTCAAATTCTCCAGGGCCTCTTCAAAAAGCGTTTCGTCTTCCTCAGCTTCCTCTGACGTCCTGTCTATTTCAATGGATTTCCATTTGAAAACTTTGGCTGTTTCGGTCTTCGCAACCCTCTCGGTTCTATTCCTGACTCCGGTATCGGTATCCCTGGTCTCTGTTGGCGCAGGCTCTTTGATTACCTCAGTCAAATCATCAACCGGCAGAAACGAAAGCCTCTCCCATGAACGCACACCGATTTCATGCCTGTCCATCGGAGCGCAACAGGCCACGGTTGTTTCCAAAATAGTCTGATCAATCTCCGGAGCCTCTTTTTCTGTTTGAAACGCGCTTTCGTAACTCGCTATGTCTATCCTGTTTTCGCGTCTCTCCTTCAACCAGTTATTGAAATGGGTCTTACAGGTAAACGCATACTCTTTCAGACTAGACCACCCGAGGTTCATCAGCCACGCAGGTAGTTGTCCAGCAGTTATAAGAGCCTGAATCAGGCGTCGCACAGATCTCTTGGTCAATTGAAGACTGTAGAGCAACAGCAGGGTAAAGCTGACCAGTATCCCTCCGGCTGTGCCGAAGAATTTGGTCATCGCTCCGTTAAAAAAAGCCCCAACAGCGCCCCCAGGAAACTCAAGAGGGAATCTCAGCACTGGAACCGCGCCATACCTGTCCAAAAGTCCCGACAGGACAATTACCAGACCCAAAAGACTGAACCAGTCCCAGAAAGACAGCCTGTTACGCGACGGACTGAATATTCGAAACGCCACCACTGTTAAAGTGAAAGGCGCTAAAAACGACCCAATTCCGAGAACCTGAACAAGTCCATCCGCTATATATGAACCTATAAGTCCGCAAAGATTGGAAACCGATGGGCGGGTAGTCACAACATTTAATGATGGGTCGCGTGGATCATAGGAGAATAGAGACAGAAAGAGAAACACCGATATCGCAAACAAGGCTATCCCGAAGGCGTCATCCTTCCCGGAACGGGGCGCGCAAACCTCAATGCCGGGTAATTTCCTGAAATGATTCTCTTTTGATGATTTCTTTTCTGCCATGTATTTGATTCGGCCAATAGATTGAACGTTTGACCACCTCCAGGAATGGACTTCAACCATGTAAAACAAACGAGAAGGTGATCGAAATTATTGGAAGGATATTATCATAAAAAGGACTTTAAAGCCAAGATAAATGCTTTTGATACTGGGAGGTAATTATGTTTACATCAAGTAAAGCTTTAATATTATACAATATCATGTCCGGGGAAAATCAGGTGTCCGTATGAGAATGTCAATTTCAGGAATCACACATATCAGGCGGTTATACGTTTGTAGCGCCCAGAATTGGGGAGTCATCGGTTTGGATCTCAATCAATATTGAGGCAGATGAGGAATTTTTGAACAAAAAACGCTGACGGGATACTTATACTTTACAGGAATAATAGAACAATGGTTAAATAACGGTCGATAGTAGACACATTTTATGAAAGAGAGAATATCATGGCAGGAGATCTTAATTGCTCAAATTGCAGTGGAGGTTGCACAGATCGTCATACACCGGCCCAGATCAACGAGGAAATAAAGGCAGGTCCCTATTTACTGATGGCGGGGATACTTCTGATACTTATAAGCGCGGCTATAAAATACCTGTTTTAGTTTATCCGTGAGAAATCGCTGAGTGCGTTATCATAGAGGCTTGACGAAAACTTTCTTTGCTTCAGTCAGCTGAAGTGGAATGTGGTACCCATTGATGTTGAGAGTGACAACCCGTTCAGTGTTGTCTATTTTCTCGATAGTGATGATAGCCCCCATTTCTAGCCCATCTTTTGCGAACATATCACGGGTTTCCACCGTTCCGGCGATAGATTGCACTACTAACTGGTCTCCAATGGACGCCTCGGAAAGCGTGAGTCCTGCTTCCATGGCGTTTTGCTGGGCTTTTGTTCTATCAGTGAGTTTTCTTCGCGCTTCTTCCAGGCAGGGTTCACAGTTCTCGCAGGTTTTTGAGTGTTTTTCAAATCTTTTGAAGGTTTCTACTGGGCAGAGCTCGACCATCTCGACAAAACGTATGAGCTTTTCGATGACTTCAGGGTCCAGATGATGCTCTATTCTGCAGGCGTTGTCTTCAGCGATGGACTCCTCTATTTGAAGAATTCGAGCCAGGAACCTCTTTAGTATTTCATGTTTTCTAACGATCTCTTTTGCTCGGAGAAGCCCTTTTTCAGTCAGAGTAATAAACTGGTGAGGGTCATATTTAATTAACTCCCTTGAACCAAGAGTTTTTAGGGCGGCGCTTACCGAGGACATGCGCACGTTCAGTTTCTGGGCAATATCGCGCACACGGGCTATGCGCCTTTCCCGCTCAAGATGGTAGATCGCTTCGAGGTAATCCTCCATGGCTGAGGTGAGTTTCATGGATTCGTTTTCATTTTTCATCATACGCGCCTGAAAAAATTAAAAATTGATCCGGGATTCTTGTATAAATGATGATATTTGTGCTTCTCATCATATCGCTATTGTAACAGATTAATCAAAAAATAAAATGTCAATCGGACATTACTTACCGTTTTGCGATAGACTTTCCTGAAAACATCAACTTCTGAAGGTAATCAGAAGATGATGTTCAGGATCAAACCATTTGCAGGATTTACCTTCGATAAATCGTTTGTCTTTGACACGCTTGTTCTGGGCGTTATAGAATAAACATTTAAATCTGATCAGGCTCATAATTCAAGATAGTTCCTGGGTGATAGGTTCAAGAGGTTTATCCATGCCCGCAATCAATCGATCTAGCGAAGACTTGCAACGGGAAATAGACATGCTTCGTGAGCGGGTAAAAGAGTTGGAGAGTCTTCAAACCGGATGCGCGACAACAAATGATTCCAGCGATAATTGGAAGCATTCAAGAGTTATTGATCGCACGCCAATTGTCTGGGAGATCCCGATACATGTTGTAGAAAGGCCCTCGAACGTGGGAACCATTCTTAACATGACATCCAGGGGTCTGGGCATCAGGGGTATTCAATGCCGGAAGGGGGAGACGCTAAGCTTGAAAATCAGCCCACCGGATAGTCTGAACCTGGAGAGCTTTTCATTCGATGCAATCTGCCGGTGGGCACATGAGGACAAAAGTGAAGGAGGCCACTTTAGTGGGTTTGAGATAACCAGAATATCCGAACCAGAAAAGGCAAAGCTTGGCGATTTTCTAGTGGCCCTGGGTTACGAATTCCTTAGAGAGCAATTCAGGCGCCAGATAGGAGAAGAAGCTTTAAAGGTCATAGAATCCAGTTCTGACCTTATTTGTCGTGTCACTGAATCTGGGGCTATAACTTTTGTCAACCGGGCCTTTTCCAAGTTCAGCTCTCTGTCCAGAAACAGCCTAATAGGACTTAATTTAGAGGACTTCATTCCTGAAGAATCAAAAGCCGGTTTCAGGCAATTCCTTCAATCCCACATCACAGACGACTACCATGGCTTCTACGAAAGCCCGGTGGTAAAAGCAACCGGTGAAACATATCTGTATCACTGGACAGTAGATACCCGAAGGAATCCGGACAAATGTGACATAGAATTTCAGCTGGTTGGACGAGACATCACGGAGCCTAAAAGACAGGAACAGATCCTGAGAGATTCGCATCATGAACTCGAACTGAGAATCCTGGACAGAACGTCGCAGTTAGAACAGGCCAATTTGAGGCTCAACGAGGAGATAGACAGACGCCGGCGCATAGAGCAGGCGCTCGACAGGAAACTATGGTCTCTGACAAGGCCAAACCTTGATATAAGAAATATTGATTTGACAGATCTCATAGATGTGACAAGCTTGCAAAAAATTAATGATTGTTTTTCTGATTTGTGGGGAGCGCCTCTGGAGATAGTTGGATCAAATGGCCAGCCCATCAAGGTCATTCGAAATGTGCCTCATTTTTACGACTGTATAAACTCCACCGAGGAAGGAAGAAGGATAGTTCAACAAAAAAATTCGGAGATCGTATCAAAATTAATTGCCGACGAGATTCTGCCTGTTGAGAACTTTATACTGAAAGGTGAGTTCAGCTACGCCATACCGATCAATATTCAGGGTAGAACTGTCGGAGCGTGGAAAATCGGACAAAGTCTGCTAAAAGAACCCGAGCCAAACGAGGTCAACAATCTTGCAGCCAGAATTGGGGTTGACGCAGATGATCTTCTGAATTCCCTAAAAACTTCTCCTCGAATATCCAAAGAAACACTGTTGAAGGCCGCCAATTTCCTGAATCTCGTATCAAATCAGGTGGCAATGCTCGGACTACAGAATCTCTCTCAGTCGAGAATGATTCATGAACTCAAAGAGGCCAAGACCCAGATCAGGAGTTCCGAGCAAATGCTCAGGAATCTGCTGGAATCAGCCCCCATAGGAATATTCCTTACCAGCCAGGGAGTGATTTCATTCGCAAATCGGGCCCTCTCCCAGATGTTTGCATTTTCTTCAACTGCGGAAATGGTGGGACTCAGAATAGATTCGTTTTTCAGGAATGGAACGATAACCGAAAAGCTATTGGCAGTGGGTGGTCAAGCAGATGTGCGGACTATCGAACGGGCCGATTTAAAAGCTATACGTCAGGACAATGAGTTATTTGACGTGGACGTCTATTGCGGGAAAATGAGTCTGGATCCTGAATCAGCCGTGATAGGATTCGTAATTGACAAGAGTCAGGAGAACGCTCTTCGCCATCAATTACTTCATGCGCAGAAAATGGAGGCGCTAGGAACTCTGGCTGGTGGAATAGCGCATGACTTCAACAACATCCTCACGATAATAATGGGCTATTCTGAAATGGCGTTACTTGAGCATGCCCGGAACCATCAGATCAATTCACAATTGAATCAGATTCTTGAGGCATCAAAAAGGGCCAGGGACCTCGTGAGCCAGATCCTCACCTTTAGCCGGAAGGGCCAGCAGCAGAAACAACCACTAAATGTCGTTCCAATAATAAAAGAAACAGTAAAATTTCTGGACGCCTCATTCCCGTCAACAATTAAAATCCAGAGCCGCATTCGGGACGATGGCGCTCAGATAGTCGGCGATCCGACTCAGATCCACCAGGTCTTGATGAACCTGTGCTCCAATGCTGGACACGCGATGAGAAAAACGGGCGGCATACTGGAGATTGACCTGGAGGTAGTTGAAAACAGCTCTTTGCCCGCAGCAGGAATCCATGTTGAAGGGTCAGCGGATTATCTGAAATTGACAGTTAAAGATTCCGGACCAGGCATTGAGCCTGAGATAAGAGATCGGATCTTCGAACCTTATTTCACGACCAAGCCAGTTGGAGAAGGCAGTGGGTTGGGCCTTGCTGTAGCTCACGGAATAGTTACAAGCCACGAAGGGGTAATCCGTTTGGATGAATCTTACACCAACGGGGCATGTTTTGAGGTTTATTTACCCATGGCGAAGCCATCGGAAAATCTTGAAGAATTGGAGTCGGAGACAAATTTATTCGGAAACCAGACAATAATGGTGGTAGATGACGAAAAAGCAGTGTCTGATATAGCAAAAGAAATTCTTGAAAGCTTTGGCTACACGGTTCACGCTTTCTACAATCCTGTCGTGGCGTTAAACATGTTCAGAATTGGTCCTTATGATTTTGACCTCGTGTTGACCGATTTGACCATGAATGAAATGACAGGGTTAATTCTGGCTGACCAGATAAAAAAGATCCGTCCCGAAATTCCTTTGGCGCTGCTAACCGGGTATGACGCTGCTAATGAGATATCAAGCCAGAGTCCGGAAATTTTTGAAGCAATAATTCAAAAGCCATTTACGAAGAAAACTCTGGGCAAAGCTGTCAAACAGGTTCTGCAGAAGTCACTCGTTCCTGATAGTGTAACCTCAAAACTTTAAAAGCCTAAAATCGTGTTGGGGCAGAACAGATATCCCTACGCGGTGATTATCGATCTATGAATCGCTTGCGAGGGACTTCCGGAAATCTGTCAATGTGAAGGTTTTTCCCTAGTGTTTTTAGCGCTGGCAACATGAGCAGGGACATTTTCTGCATGATCCCGTATAAACGCGGGTGTTTGGCCGACAAACCAAAAATTTCCATCAGTGAGTTTTCTATGGGTGGGGTCATTTTCAAACTGACGCGCATATCTCGCAAAAGCATTATCAGTTTCAGCAAAGGTATTCTGACCGGGCAAACTTCCTGACACGCCCCGCAAAGGGTAGACGCGTCCAGCAGCGTATGGGCTCTTTCGAAGCCATCCAGGAGATTGGACAGAACCATACCCATGGGTCCTGAATAGGTTGATTCATAGGCGTGCCCCCCGATGACCCGATAAACCGGGCAAACATTGATGCAGGCGCTGCATCTTATGCATTTCAGTATATCCCGGAAAGGCCCTTTCAGAATTTCGGACCTGCCGTTGTCGAGAAGCACAATGTGCAGATTCTTTGCGCCTGTAAATTCGCCCGCTTTTCGGGAACCGGTAATGACCGTCATGTAGGAGGACAGAAACTGTCCAGTTGCGAATCTTGTGAGAAGCTGAGAAAATAAAGCCAATTCTTTGAAAGAAGGCAGCATTTTTTCAATTGTGAGTACAGCCACGTGAAGTGGGGGAACCGTAGTACACATTCGGCCATTCCCCTCGTTAGTAAAAATGACGAGGCTACCGGTGTTCGAAACAGCAAAATTAGCCCCCGAAAAACCGGCGTCGGCCGTCAGGAATTCATTTCTTAAAACTCTTCCGGCTATTCTGGTCAGGACTTCTGGATTTTCCGAGTAATCGACCCCTAATTTGGTGGAGAATAGCTTACCTATCTGCCTACGGTTTTTGTGAATAGCTGGGGCAAGTATGTGAGAAGGAGTTTCCCCGGCGAGTTGGACGATGTACTCACCCAAGTCAGTTTCAACAACCCTGATTCCGTGGTTCTCAAGAAGCTCATTCAGATGAATTTCCTCCGAAACCATGGACTTTGCTTTGACAATCTTGCGTACTCCGTAGTCCTTCAGCAGATCCAATATAACCTGACCGGCATAGCGCGCGTCTCTAGCTCTGTGTACAACGGCGCCTGCGGCGGTGGCATTAGCGCTAAATTCATCGACTAATGAGTGCAGATTATCAAGAACGTAATTTCGGACTCTTGAAGCCTCATCGCGCCATTGTTCCGCCGGAACTACGGATATTCCCTCATTTCTCTTGATAGTGAACAGGTCGGTCGATTTTTTGAGGGCGGAGCGAAGAGTTGAATCGGCAAGAGACTCACGTGAATTGCTTCTCAAATTGATGGGGCTAGATGTTACTGACACAGAATCTCCAGTCATGTGAGCAGGATGAATAACATTACAACCACGACATCCCTAATTCAAAGGGATTTCAATCAACCCCTGCAAAACTTTTCCGGAGTAACCCCGATATCGAAACTCATGAACCTGATTCACTGTCTTTTATTTTTTCTATTTGATCCCATGTATTAACATTGGCAGAGCCTTTTGACAGCCTGTGGTACTGCCAGGCCAGGTGACAATGAAGTATGACTTCTTCCATCCAGTCCCTCATGTCTGACATCTTTCCATAAACGCCCTCGGCTTCTTCCTTTTCCGCCTCTTCTTTGACCACCTTATCCATCTGCATCAGCAGTTCAAACATTCGATTAAAGCACTTGTGAACGTGCAGTTCAAATTCATCGGCGTTTGAAAAATTCACTTTGTGGACTCCTGAAAGAAATTAATCGACTAGCAAAAGCGTGGAAGATGGATTCTGGAGATCAAGTCTCCAGAATCGTGGCGTTTATGTCAACCTTTTATATCGAAGCGCTGTTCGTGTTAGTCCAGCGGATTCCATTTACCTTCGGGTATGTTGAGATCGGCGATTCTATCGACAGCTGCCTTGTTCAAATAGAAAGTGGAAGGTGTTTCCGGTCCGACCAGAACAACCGGGCCATGAAACTTGCGAGAGAATTCCTCAATTGTGGTGGTTCCACCAAAGGATGCGCCTTTTTCCATGTAACCGATCACCAGAATCTCATAATCACCCTTACGAAAACATTTTCTGAGTTCAACCTCATCAACTCCCTCGCAAAGTCTGAAGCCGACGTCAGTATAATCTCCAAGTCTGTCATCGAAACCCATTCGCAGTTCTTTATCCTTTTGGGCAATAAGTTCCGGAGTCACATCCGCAGTTCTGGTTTTTGCGGCGTCCACGAAAACCACATCACGTCGCAGGGTATATGGAGACTCGAGGAACTGGAAAACATTCAGCTTTGTTTTGTGAAATCTGGCCAGTTGCAGGGCATAATCAAAAGCCCAGTCTCCCTGTCTGGAAAAAATTGCGCAAAGTCCTACACCATTCATTTTGTCCTCCTGGAGTATCTACAGGTTTTTATGCTGATCAAACTTGTGAGGCTCTTTGTGACATTGTTTGAGCCTGCTCAAAATTTATCGGTAACTCTATAATAAACGTGGCGCCTACCCCGGGTTCCGATTCCACCCGTATAGCTCCACCGTGTTCATGGACCACTTTGCGTGTGATCACCAAGCCGAGTCCAGTTCCTTTAGAGCCTTTGGTAGAATAGAATTTGTTGAAAAGATTCTTCCTGATGTCTTCAGGCATCCCTGGACCGTCATCGCTAACCCTGATGATCAGATTTTGACCTTCTGTCTGGCATGACACCGTTACGGTATGCGACTGTTCTTCATTGTTGCCCTTGCATGCATAAATGGCATTGGAAACCAGATTGGAAACAGCGCTATGGATTCCTGCCGGGTCGAGAAGGCAGGGTAGTATATCCTTGTCAAATTTCCTGACTATCGCTACACCTTCAGTTCGGGCTTTGACCTCGTAGAGGTCACATACTTCGGAAAGCAGTTTTGCCGGGGAATATTCGGTGTATTCTGGAGTTCGCTCTTTTGAAGCGTAAAGTATACCTTTGACCAAGTCCGAAATCTTTTCCACATTATTCTTCACCATGGCCCAGCCAGCCCTGACTTTTTCTTCCTTGCCCCGGGACAGGCCCGAATCAACTACATAAACTCCTCCCTGCAACCCGGACAGGATATTTTTTATCGTGTGAGACATCCCTGCTATGGTTTCGCCCAATATGACCAGTTCACCCTGCAAACGTTTCACTTCTGTTATGTTGGTGCTCATCTCCATTACCGACACAATCTTGCCGTCATCATCATGTACTGGAGCAGTGTAAACTACTATATAGGTTTCCTCCCCGTTCTGGCGCCATATCTCTTCGGAATAGTGGGTGGCGCCGTCAACGAAGGTTTTTTCAACAGGGCAATTGTCACATTTGTGACCAAGGTCCTTGTAAGCCTCATAGCACTTGCGGCCCGTTGCCTGACCAAAATCTCTGTCAAAAAGATTGTTGGAGGTTACTATATTAAAATCCCGGTCAATTACCGTCAGATAGCACGGAACATTAGAAAACAGTCTTCTGAATTCGTGCTGTTTACGCTCAAGCCTGAATTGGAGCCTTTTCAGAAGAGTCACGTCTACGCCCATTTCGAGGACTTCGTAGACCTTTCCCCTGTCATCGAAGATTGGGGATGTCTTGACCATCACATAGGAGTCTCTTCTGTGCAAACGCCATATCTCCTCAGACTGATGAACCGCTCCGTCTTTAAATGTTTTTGCGACGGAAGAGGTTTCAGGGTTCTCCGTAGTTTTCTTGTAGCCCTCAAAACAGTTCTTTCCTACCTGGTCGCCAAATTCATTTGTAAAGGCCCGATTGGCGCGTACAATGTTAAAGTTCCTGTCCAGTACCGTTAAATAACATGGCGCCTCCTCAAAGAGTGATTTGTATAATTTGCGACTGGCGTCGAGTTCCATGGTGCGCTGGTTGATCTGAAGGCTCATTCGATCAAAAGATCTCATCAGTTCGGCCATCTCATCCGATCCGGCGTTCTTGCCAAGTGGATTGTAGTCGCCCCTGGCTATTCGAGCAGTCTGATCCTGTAGTTGCCGTATTCGGGGGTTGACAAACAGTATTACCCCCAAGCCCGAAACAGTCGATATCCAGAAAAACGACAAAGCGGCAAAAATAACTGTCTGCCGGGTGTTTTTTGAAATTTCCTGATCCAGACTTTCCAGACCGATTTTGACCTTAAGCACACCCAAGGTTTTTTCCACATCGGGTCCGGCATGGCATCCAGCCGTTGAGCAACTGCTGTTGTTTAACAGAGGATTGACTACAATTATGGCATTCGTGTCGCGCGAAATGCGGTGACGCAAACGGACGTCATTTTTAATATCCTTCATCAAAGGTTCGGATGTAAAATCATTGGTGGACAACGAAGCCATAGGCCTCGTAGAATAATGAAGCTGCCCCTTGTTGTCATAGATACTTATTTCCCTGAATCTTTCCTGCTCTCCAATGGCCTTTACTATTTGACGTATTACTTCCCGGTCCTTCGTCATCATGCCATTCCAAATTGCCGCCTTTATCACCTCGGAATCCTTGAGTGAGTCCTGTATCATCTTGTTAATCAGATTGTTTTCCTGAGACGAGATGGATTGATATGAGAAAACTATGATGGCGAGGAATATGAAAAGCCCGGCATAAAAGCTGAGCTTGAAACTCAGACTGTGCGTAAACCTGTTGAACCAGTTGATAGCGATTTTGAACATGATGATAATTCTGATAACATCTTTAAAATACAGCTGAATCTAAATCGTATTCGAAGGGCCAACCAGTATCTGATAACACCGTTTCAAGACTTCACTTCATATTTCGGCAACTATCCCTGACTTGGACGTTTCGTCTGACCAGGCCGTAATGGACCCAATGTCCACTACGGCTTGTCTGTCATCGTTAACCGATGATATTCCTGATTGACGTCAACAGCGCCTCTTTGTTAACCGGCTTCTCGATATAGGCCTCCGGTGGCTTTATTGATCGCTCGTGAATCCATTTCTTGAAATCCATGTTGGGAGTGTCATCTGTTCCGAAGCCCGTAACCATCACAACGGGGGTGTTCGCCAACTCGGGGTCACGGCGCAGTTCGCGGAACATCTTGATACCCGTCTTGTTAGGCATCAACAGGTCAAGACTCACCAAATCAGGTTTGTGAGCCTTTAGCTGCGTCAAACCTTCATCTCCATCGCTGGCGGTAACCGTTTCATATCCGTTGTCTTCCAGAAGTGTGGTTAAAAAAGTAACCATATCCGGTTCGTCGTCTATGACTAAAACTTTCTTAGGCATGAGATACCTCCTTTTCGGTTCTCAAAAATTCCTGTTAGTAATGAAAAGTTGGATCTTCCATCTTTGAAGGTCCGGATCACAAAACAAGAGCCGGCGACAGAAGCTCTGCAAGGTTCATGACCTTGGCGTTAATGTGATAATGCTCAATGAGTTCCTTCAACTGGTCGGTGCAGTTATGGCAGGACTGAAGACAGACATCAGCCCCGGTAGCCCTTATCTCATCAGCTTTGATCTTGGCGGCGGCCATCCTGCGCGGAGTAAATTCGGGCATCGCCAATGCTCCTCCTCCGCCTCCACAACAAAAACTCTCGGCTCCGTGATGTTCCATCTCCATGAAATCATTAACGGCGGCCCTGATTACCGTCCGCGGCTCTTCCCATATACCGCCTGATCTGGCTATGTTACAGGAATCGTGGTAGGTGAATCGATGGCCATCCCAAACAGACTTGTCAAGTTTGATCCTCTTCTCCTGAATCAGCTTTGCAAATAGTTCAAGAACGCTAGTGATCTTGAACGGGACTCCGCCAACCCAGTTAGGCAGCTCCCAACGAAGGGCACGATAACCGTGACCGCATTCACCTGCGAGAAGGTATTCACAGCCAAGCCTTTTAACGTCCTCTACCTGCCACATGGAAAACTTTTTGGCGTCTGTATCGTTACCGTTAAAGAGAGCATAGTTGGTTAAATCCCAATATCTCGAAGAAATCGTAAAATCTATACCCGCCGCGTTCAGAACCTTGGCGGTAGCCTGGATCGTGAGCGGGTAATATTTGGGTTCCCTCGGATTCAGCGTCAGAAAATACCTGGCGCCTTTTTTGTCCACGGGAATCTTGAAATTCTCACAGCCTTCCTCATCCTGGAGCTCTTCCTCTATCCATTCTATAGTCTCTATCATCTCGTCCTGTGGAACGGCCATGTTGTTTCCAGAATTGTAGTGCGTGTCCACAGTATCCTGCAAATGCTGGGGAATTCGTCCGACCTGCTGCATTATACTTCTGGCGGCCCTCACCATCATTCCGTAATCAACTCCCATCGGACAATTCAGGGTGCATCTTCTGCACATCGTGCAACCACCCCAAAGCTTGTCATACATCTCTTCCGCCAACTCTTTGGTGAGCGGCAGCGCCCCTACGAATGAAGGGAAAACCTTGGCAAGCCAGTCATAGCGGCTCTTGTACCATTTGCGGAACCTGTCAGCCTTGTAAGCCGGAACAAGAGTCTTGTCTTCAGGTATCGAAACACTGTAATGGCAAGCGTCGCTGCACATGCCGCAGTGAATACATCCAGCCAGGGAAGCGGCAACCACCCGGTTCAACTTGCCAGGAAGAAGCTTTTCCATTTCCTCAAGCATCTCAGGAGTAAATTCAGTCTTTGTGGGCCACTGACGTTCTTCACCCGAGCCCAATTTTTCAGGTTTCTCTGACATTTAAGGCCTCCGTTATATCTCCAATTGAAAAATCTTTACAAAGTCGGATTCCAGTTCGTGTCCTTCGCTTTTTTGTTGATTACTCCCCTACCACCAAAGGTCCTGCCGAAATTAACACGACCAAAAGGATAAAGTATGTAATGCGAAATCTTGCTGAATGGAACATAGAGCAGGAAGAATGTCGTCATTAGGAAGAATATCCACATCCATGCTGTTTCCGGCATTTTGTACAGCCAGAAATAAAGCGCTATTACCCCAGTGGCGAAGAAAACCGTCATCAGGATGATTGCAAAATAATCATCCGGCGACGAAATTATCCTGATTTCAGGAACAGTGAGTCTGCGATGAATCCGCCTCAGTCCTATCAGGAAAGCAAGCGCCATGAATATCATGAATATGACAGTGACGGTGGGAGTCATTACCTGGGGAGCCAGCGGAATCAGGAAGGTTGCGCCAATGGTTAAAGCAACCGCAACGTGAAAAATCATGAACTCCCAATACATGAACATGTTGTTTCTTGAACTTTCCATGGACCAGGGCCTCAAAACATTCAACAACGACTCAAAAGCCCCGGAAACCCTGTCTCCTTTCAATTCAGCCTTTTCAGGAGGAACCGGCTTCTTGAGAAGGGTGACTATCTTGATCGCATACATAATGGCCATGAAGGTCAAACAGATGTATTGAATCTCTTCTTCCAAGAAAAGCAGCGCGTGACTAACGTTGTTTTCCATGAATCCTCTCTTTCGTCAGAAATGGTATGTGTATTATCCCCGGAGGGAGAAATGATTACTAAACAACTCAAGTAAGAAAGCGGAAGAAATTTAGTTAACCACGACTAATAGATCAATATTATGTCGTTGATTTAACAAGGCTCTTAATTTAATGCCCAAGAATCACATTTATGAAAGGATATTTTCTCTGAGTAATTAAGTCAAGAACAAATTCATCATTTTCGATTAAAACTTTACAAAACTACTTCATTAATATGTATATAC
>CAZIVV010000155.1:0-1688 GCA_964542775.1 uncultured Desulfomonile sp. | reverse complement strand
GGCCAGACCACCCTCTCAGGCCGCACCGCCTTCAAGCTCTACGACACCTACGGCTTCCCGCTGGAGTTCACCGAGGAACTCGCCGCCGAACTGGGGCTCGCCGTGGACCGCGCGGGCTACGAAGAGGCCTTCAAGAAACATCAGGAACTCTCCAAGCAGGGCGACGCCACCTTCAAGGGCGGGCTGGCCGACAACACCGTCGCCACCACGCGCCTGCACACCGCCACCCACCTGCTGCACAAGGCGCTGCAGATGGTGCTCGGCCCGCACGCCCAGCAGAAGGGCTCCAACATCACGCCCGAGCGCCTGCGCTTCGACTTCTCGCACCCCGAGAAAATGACGCCCGAGCAGCTCAAGCAGGTCGAGGAGATCGTCAACGACGCGATCCGCCGTAACCTGGTGGTCACGATGGAGACCATGACTATCGAGGAGGCCAAGGCACGAGGCGCGACCGCCTTGTTCGCCGCCAAGTACGGCGAGCAGGTCAAGGTCTACGCCGCCGGCGACTTCTCGATGGAGGTCTGCGGCGGCCCGCACGCCACTGCCACCGGCGAGTTGGGCGGTTTCAAGATCCAGAAAGAGGAGTCCTCCTCCGCCGGCGTCCGCCGCATCAAGGCCGTGATCACCGCGAAATGAGGGTGCCATGCCCAGCATGACGGTGCACGTGTACGTTGACCTCAGCGTCCATTCCTGAAGAATGGGTAGGGTTTAGGAGAGTTTTGCGCAGAGACGGAGAGATGCGGAGACGCGGAGCTTTTTTGGAGTGCGGCGGCAAGCGGTATCCCGCGCGACGCCGCTTTAACCGAAGCCAAGAAGATCGTAAATCCATCATTACGCCCCTTCGCGGCTTCGCGTGAGAAAGAAGGGAGCTGCGTTTGACCTGCGCCCCGCAACCTTCGGCGTCTGCGGCGATCTCGGCGAGACCGCCCTACCGGTTTCGCGCCTGACTCGTGTGCAAACTTTCACAGAAGCGGGTACGGAGCCCCGCGTTCCAGGCTACTGGGTGCGCTTCAACTTGGTTGAAGCGGCACCCGAGAGAGGAATTAGGAATTAGGAGTTATAACACCTTGAAGGCAAGGCGGTTGTAAACGTTCAAACAGAACCGATACACAAGTCTTCATCATGAAGACACCATTTCCCGCACCCGGACAGAGGCTGGGAGATCAGCTTGCACACAGAAACGGCCTTGATTTGGGGGATTTCGCAAAAAAACTCCTAAATCCTAATTTCTAATTCCTCCTTGGGCGCTATCCCGTCGTTTGCTCCCGCCGTGCGGGCGGCGGGCTGACCGCTTACCGCCGCCGCTTCCAAGGCTTCTTATCCTGAGCCTGTTTGTCGTGCACCAGCGCCATCAGCTCTTGGGCGGGCACGAGGTGGCGCCAGAGGAAGGCCTGCATGCGGTCTTCGGCGCCGACGGCGTCGCGCACCAGAGTGGCGCCGGCGTTGGTGGCCACGCCCTGGATGACGATAGGAACCGGTTTTTCGGTGGCCGCAAGCGTGGTTTTCACGGTCAAGCGCGCCACGGTCTGCGTTCCGGTGAGCGGTCCGCCGCTCACGCTGAAGCCGGTGGCGGGCTCTTTAAGCTGAAAACGGATGGGGCCGGTGAAGCCGTCCTTGCGGATGGCGTAGACGGAGAGGCCGGCCGAATCCTTGGAGCGCATCACCGCGCGGGAGGGCGCGACACGCAG
>CAZIVV010000154.1:0-4607 GCA_964542775.1 uncultured Desulfomonile sp. | reverse complement strand
GGATTACCCCGTATGGCCGGCTCAATTGATGTTGAATTTTATGCCCAAGGAAATAACCGACTCTACTTTTGCCAAAGTAAAAGACTCAGTACACAATGGTCGTTATCTTGAGTTAGACCCCAAATTTGAAGATTTAATAGTATCAATACTTGTTTCGAAGGGATTTGAGGTAACCAAAAACGATGACTTGATCCGTCGTGCTTCCGGCCGCGGCTAGAAAAACACCCTATCATGATAAGCGTATGAAGGAAATGAGACTCCTTTGCACACCTATTTCTTGGACGTGCTTGCTTATTAGTGTGCGTACTCATAACAGGATGCTCAGGTCTTGATAACTCACAAACCAATAAATCCAGGATCTTTTCAACCTTTTCCCGGTTAAACTGTGACTTCCGTATCGGCTTCCTGGATTTATTGGCTAGAATAAGTAGGTTTTGTCAATTATGTAGATGTCTGTCCCCGATTATTTACACTAAGCATGTATAACAACGACGCAGAAGTATTTCCTCCAAATTTATTGCGACAGCATAAATAAAAGCATTTTGGTGATTTCTTTGCCATGCTGCGTTTTATCTGCTTCTATCAATACCTATATAACCGTTTTCCGGACGTTCAATAAAATCACTCCACTATTGCTTTCAGTAAGGCATCCCTTGCATCTGAATAGAATTTGATGTCAATTTTTGTCGCCATTTCGTCCGATAGATCAACCAATTGCCGGCGGCAGGAGACAGGCATTAAAAGCGCGGACGCCCCCTTCTCAACCGCTATTTCGGCAATCATAACGGGGTTATGGACTGGTTCGATGGAGCCACCCAAGGTGATCTCTCCCCCAATAATAAGCCCGCCTCTCACACTTTTTTTCAACAGCGCAGTACAGAGGGCTATGAGTGATGCCATGCCAAGCTTTGCACCGGATTTAGAAGCATCGAAAGCCCTCAGCTGTACTGTGAACTCATGATGACGGGGGTTCTTATCGCCAACCAACTGCTGAGAGCGAGCGTAGAGGTTCTGTTCGGCGAACCCCATGCTCTCCTTGAATGCCGGAGGGACAGGTTTATTGAGGATTTTGAGGCCCGAACCCGGTCCTTCGTTGATCTCAATACGATAGAGTCCAGGGTGGTCTTCTCCCCCACCCGGTGAAATGCTCCAGACCTGTCCAGGTTCGAGAGGATCTCCACTGATGCTGTTTTCGCTGTGTAGCTCTGGTGTCGAAACAAACTTCTCGATACCGTCGGTACCCATCACATAGCTGAAGTGAGTATTACGGAATTCGGCGGCGCCGATGCGTTTCTGTTGTTCTTTTACACGACGCCTGGCCTCCATAGCCACACGGACAGCCCACTCAATATCATCATCAGCTATAGAACCTTCACCAGGATAAAGTAGCTTAAGCAGACCGCTGACGGTTTTATTGACAGCATTCGTATCACGCCCTGAAAGAGCTCCTCCAAAAAATACCCTGTTTTGAAGGACACTTACTCGGCTTTGATTACGAAGCTGGTTCCAGCACTCAGATAAAAAGTCGCTGACGAGACCGAAGTGATCGGTCAAAAGTTCCTTCCCAATCTTGGGCACATCCCATCCGGGCAAAAAGGCATGAATTCGGTCCATGAACGCCGTGTCGTCACGCATTTCCGGGGGCATTGGGCCGAACAGGTGACCGACGCGCTGCTGATGCTCAATATCTACGTCGAAGTTGCCCAGCATTACGATGCTGCCGTCCGCCCGGATGCTCTCTTTGCCGCGACTGAACTCACCAGACTCCATATACCCCTTCATGATATTCACGCCGTCCTTCTGATCGAAGGAGATACCTGACACCTCATCGAAACAGACCACATCGTACTGGCATACCAGTCCTCGGCGGCCCTTGGGGGTATTCTCCACGAACATCTTGGCGACAGTGGCTTTTCCACCGGAAACAAGATGTGCGTAGGGGGAAATCTGTTGGAAAAGATGGCTCTTCCCGGTACCTCGTGGACCAAGCTCCACCATATTGTAATTTCGTTCAACAAAGGGAACCATCCGGAGCATCAATGCATCTTGCTGTCTATGAGATAATCCTTCCGGCTCAATGCCGATAGAACGAAACAGGAATTCCTTCCATTCGTCTGTAGTAAAGTCCTTACGGGCTTCTGCCAGGATATCAAGCACATCCCGTTTGGATAGCTGAATTTCCCGGAGAGACTCTATGCCGAAAGGCCGTCCTTTATTCTCCTGGGCTATGGCTGCATCATAGTTCAGGTTAATTTCGGCATAAAAACCGCCTGTCATCATTCGTTCATGTTCATTGGCAAGCTCAGGGCTTATGCGTACATCAGTAAGCCGCAAACTTGGGAGAGCTGCTACATAGGAGTCGGTCTTGTCATCAAGACGGACAGTAATGAGATCAATAATTTTGACCTCGCCATTTTCTCTTGCCCGAGCCTTAAAAAGCTCTTCTTCACCGGCTCTTACAGTTCGTGATTTGAGCTGACGCTGGACAATTTCCAGTCCTTCGTCAATCTCTTCCTGATTTGTACTGGCGCAGTATCGACCTAGCATAAACTCAACAACATACGTCGGCACCGGAAACTGGTGGCCAAATGTCCGGACCAGATCCTTCCGGACCAGGTATCCATCCAGGACAGAAGCCGCCTTTATGTCGAGCTGGTCCATCTCTATCATCCGTCAACCCCTCCTATGACTGTGGCGATCTGTGCGACCAGAGATCCTTCCCCATCGACCAGGACCACAGCAGCTTCCTGACCTTCCAATTCTTCATCCTCCACTACCACAGAGGCTGTTCCGTTCTCTTTGAGCGACTTGACGCCGAGAACCACGCTAGACGACGGATTCCCTGCCTGGCTGCGAATATCAAGGAGTAAATCAGAAAAATTACCATCCACGGCGACAGTACAGCGTAATCCCTTCCATACCACGTCGGTAAACTCGACGGAAGCTGTCTCTTGCGCAGGTACACGCCGGGTGACCGTTAATTGAAGCGTCAGGCACTCCTGCAGACTGAGCCCCCCATGGGTGTATTCTTCGCCTTTTTTGAAGCAGCTCACGCCATCGGCGAGGGCAAAGTACCGATTCGGATTCCAATACCAGGGATAAAGCCGTTCTTCGGAGGAGGCCCCCTGTTTCAGGGACGCACAGCGTCCCCATTTACTCTCCGTCAGGACGCCGGGAAGATCAATCTTCGGCATTCCGTCGGGCAGCAGCAGCCAACCGTGGTCCGTAACAACCCGAACGCGCTTCCATCCCGCTGCCAGAAGTTCTGTGATGCGGTCCCTGATCTCCAGAATAAGGCCATCGATGTGCCTGGCGAGCTTACATCCACGGTTATGACCTTCTTGATCGATGGCTCCAAATTCACACCAGGCCAAACCCTGCCCATCGCCATCAGCAGATCGTTCAAGGATGGACCATCCAGCGTCCTTCAGCAGCTTGTTCAAGTAATAACCGCCTCTTAAAGACTGACCTGTCTCCGCCACAGAGGGCTCAAAATCAGGACCGCCTTCCTCACCCCGAATTTTATCTCTCACAGGGGTTACAGCAGCTTTGCCTGTCGCGGTTACACTGGGCAGAGCAGTCCATGTCGGATCTTCGGTAATCTCAAGACCCAATACCTCTAGGGATTGAACTAGACGCTTTCCAGCATCAAAACGAAGACCGTCAACAAACAGAACACAATCTCCTGAGCTATATTGTGCTGCCTTTGCCGAAAGGCAGGTACCTCCCGGATAGGATGCACCATCAACCAATTTCTGGAGAAACCGTGCTGATTCTTCAATCCAGGGAAGATAAATTAATCGGATGGCGGTTGTGACCGCTTCAAAGTCGTCAGAAGTCTCGATCTGTGCCAAAGCTTTAATAACTCCGTCGTCAGCTCGCCATCCACTGGTGCAGTAACCCGCAGTAATATCTTCCATTGTTCCCGTCGCTAGACTGGATTTAGTGGTCTCGGCAATAGCTACGAGGTGCTCTAACGCACAAGCCAGTGGAGCTTCACCCAATTCAGCCCATACCAAAGAGCGCCTATGGGAGTGATCTTTTTCAAAGCTTAGAATCTTTATCCTAGCCTCATGAGACGGCAGTTGAGCAAGGGACTTTAAATCCTCGAAAAGGCTTTTTTCCTGTTCGGCGTTCCATTGCGGCCAGCCGTCGAAAGGTCCCTCCGGAGATAGCCAGAAGATATTTTCCTTCGGCGGAGTGCACTTTCTTATCTGCGATGGGATATTTGGGTATCGCTTCGGAGCCTCGCAGTAGCGTTCCCAAACTGCACTCCACGGACCTTTCTTGTTTGCGAGCTTCATACTTCCTGCAAGGGGACCTTCATTCTGGGGATTGAAGGCCAGCTGTGATTTGCAGACCTCAACAAAGGCTTTCCATTCGTTTCCACCGCGACTCATTCTAAAAACGTCTCCCTGGTCGAGCCATTGCAGCAGTTCACGAATTGGATCGCCCCCTGTTAATAGTTTATTGAAGTAGTCCTTATCAAGGCGCTTGTCTTTAAGCAAGTCAACGTCCTCATCCAAGAGGTGATAAAGCGCAAGCTGCATGGAGTTTTTGGCATCGTTGTCCTGCGCTACATCCAGCCCGAGCCCCCCCTGGTCCGA
>CAZIVV010000153.1:0-5158 GCA_964542775.1 uncultured Desulfomonile sp. | reverse complement strand
GAAGATCAGTGTCGCCACGAGCAAGTTTCTGCTTTCAATCACCGATACGTCGGCAGCCTGGATATACATGAACCAGGGATGTGTCATACCGATGATGGTTGTTCCTTCACTGATAGGCATCATGGCCGGGTCTTTTGTTGGAGTGAGGCTTCTGAAGGTGGCAAAACCTGGAATGGTCCGGTGGATAGTCATAGGTATGCTGGGATTTGCGGGACTGAAAGCATTGAGTAAAGGGCTTGGATTCTGATCCCTCAGGGAAGAGCTATCTGAAACGCCACTGAGCTGGAAGGAGATTATCGATGTCAGATCATTCACATAAATCGCTGGAAGCTGGACCAGAGCAGGTTCTTTACGCCAGGGTCCTCGAAAAAGGAATGCTTTTCGGACTATGTTTAATACTGGTCACATACATTATCTATGTCTTTGGAATAATAAAACCGTACATCCCCGTCGAACAAATTCCCAATTACTGGTCGATGAGTGTGTCGGAATACCTGAATAAGGCCAATGTTCACCCTGGCTGGAGTTGGGTCGGTTTGCTTGGATTTTCGGATTTCCTCAATTTCATCGGCATTGCATTGCTTGCCGGCATAACAATTGTGTGCTTCCTCGTCATAATCCCGACTCTCTGGAGGAACAACGACAAGGTTTATGCCTTCCTGGCATTACTGGAAGCGGTAATTCTGAGTGAAGCGGCCAGTGGGATACTTGGGACAGGGGGCCATTAGCGAGACGGGGTCCATTAAAAATCTGTCAATATCTTTATTCCGGTGAAAGGAGATATCAATGCCTTCGGAGATAAAAGTCAGAGACATCATGATACCTATATCAAATTATGCGGTCGCCAGGTCCCATGACACTTTGTCAAGCGCCGTCCCGATGTTGAGGACAATTTACTGTTCAACTGAGCGAGGCAAATGTACTGAGGCTGGTCACAGGAGCATACTGATACTGGATGAACACGGCGCTCTGGTGGGAATCCTGAATTTTGCGAGTATACTGGCGGCCTTGATTCCTGAGATTGCCGGAGGAATTTCGGCGAGGTTGCAGTCGCTCGGCATATCGATGGTCTATGCGCAGGCCGATTCGCCCGACCTTGATGAAACGCGACTGAGCTTCAGAGCGCGGGTAAAAAAGAACGCTGAAACAAAAGTCAAGGATCTCATGTTAAAAATCAGGGGCTCAGTGGACGCAAACGCATCGGTCCTCGAAGCCCT
This sequence comes from uncultured Desulfomonile sp., assembly GCA_964542775.1. GTDB lineage: Bacteria > Desulfobacterota > Desulfomonilia > Desulfomonilales > Desulfomonilaceae > CAITZA01. The sequence continues at coordinate 3,941 of CAZIVV010000153.1, read as the reverse complement.
GCAATTAATTTATAGAAATAAAATCAATATCCTGCCGGTTTACGAATCTGGCAGGCTGGTCGGTGTTGTCAGGGATTCCGATCTGTTTCTTATAGTGGCGGAAATTTTGATGGAGTGATAAGTTTAAAACAAATTACATTCAAGAGCTTTTGACATGACGCTCAATGAAGGCGTAAAAAAACGCCATCGTCCAGGAATGATCCGTAAGTTTTCGGTAATTATTGCGACGGTGGCTTTATCAATTTCAGGCTGCCTTGGAAACGCCACGATCAAGGACTACAGTTCTCCGCCTATTCCCGTCGTTTACGAAGATGAAACCACATCCAGATTTAACGACCCCGAAGATAACAGGTTCATCGAAATAAGAAAAACTCCCACATCCAGACCGGTTGAGAATCTCGCGATACATTACCCCGCGCTCTTTCCCGGTGGCGAAATTATAAGACCCGGTGACACGGAAGAATACACCATGATTAACGGAAAAAACTCCTACAAGGTTGTGTTCAGGACTAAATATATCCGCAAAAGAAAACGCCTGACACCCGGGGAACTGTCCGACAAGTCAGAACTGCCCGAAGGATGGGCTAAAAGCTATATCGAGGACTCCTCTTCAGGATCACGAATACCAATAATGCTCGGACCTGTCATTCCCCAGCACAGGGTACTCTACATCGTTCCCGGCGATCACAACGTCTATTACCTGTTCATGAGAGCTGATGGAGAGGATTTTGAGAAGGCCCTGAAAGATTTCGATAAATTTGTCCGTGAGGATATCTCTTACAAATAGCCTCTCATGATCCGGCATAACCATTCCACGCCTGCCTCCTGCCGCAAAATCTACCCCATAAATCTAAATAAAAACATTAGCAAATAACTTTAACCTATTGTATAATAACACTACTATTAATGGTTGACATGGCTGGTTCCCGCATGAAGAATTTTGGCTTCCTGACGTTAAACAGCGTAGGACCGATCGAATCGCTGGCAGCAGACCTGTCAGCCGCTCTGAACCGGCACATTTAATGTCCTGTCTCGCTAATCTTCAAACGAGATCTTGCAGTGGGCAGCAGGTGAATCGTAAAATATCACATCTTCTGTTTGTCATTACGCTTATTTTTTGCAGCGCTATCACTGCAATCGCTGAAGCCCCGCCACCATACATCGAAGATCCCGGTCCTTTAGTCAGCGCCAAGCCCCGTGTCCTGATAGGATACACGTTTCCGGCGCGTCAAAGTGAGCTTTCCTTTTCGATGAACACAGCCTCTGATATGAGAAAAGTCCAACAGCTCTCCAAAATAGATGGTATATGGACTGAGCTTGTTATCCCTTTCAGAAGCGCATATCCAGTCGGCTTTACCACAGGTTTCGGTTATCTCGTTCCCGGAAACTACCGATCCCGCGAAATTTACCATTTGAGTAACGGTGGCGCAGTGGAGAGGTCATGGCGCACAAACGCCACTTTTTTTAATCTCAGGCTTTCTATCGATTATAGTTTTACCGATTCATGGACGGGGCTTCTGGGATTCCACTACGATTCTTTCATGGCCAATTTCCTGGATCCCGAGATTCCCGGTCCTGGTGGTCTCGGTTTTGACACAAGCCAGGAAGCCAGAATAAACGTAACCGGTGGCTCTCCCTTTGGTGGTGTAATGTATGAAAGAAACTTCTGGCAAGGCGCAAATGTAAGGGTTTATGCCATAGGCTATCCGGGTTTGCCCAGCGTTTTGACATACGAAGAGACAATTCAAGGAGGCAAAGCAATCCGGTTTAGCACAGAAGCTAGTCCCGGCAGTAAAGAAACCAGTTCCGGTTACTTCTTTGAAGCGTTTACTCAGTTGACAACCCCTGTCTGGAGAGGAATAGTTGGTGGCGCATTCGCAAAGTACAGCGAGTATAGCGCAAAACTTGTCGGAGCAGATGTAACCCTGCATGATCCCAGCTCCGATCCTGATCACAGCTTGTCATCAGAAGTCGATTACCTCAGAAGCACTTGGACATTTGGCGGTGTCATAAGCGCTCAATTCTAGCCACTGTAATCTGGCCGTTCAATTCATTTTCAATTGTTGTAATATACCCATGCAGTCAGTCTTCAACTTCCATTCAGGCTGTTGAGCACAGGCAATTTCTTGATGGAGGGATCGCATGGGAACCATATTTCAGTTTCATTGCCCTGAGTGTGGATACGACGCTGAAGTTTCGGGAGGCGATGACAGGGGTATGAGGTCTGTCACCACAACTATAATGTGCGCGACATGCGAGGAGCTTCGAGACATAGAAATTTCGAAAGACCCTGAGATAGCGCTCTTACCGGATGGCTCGGGCTTCAGGCCGGATTTTGAAGTTATCCTGAGGTGCAAGAGATGCAAGGGTGATGATGTAAGTCGATGGAGTTCACCGGGTCCATGCCCAAAATGTGGCGCAATCATGGACTGCATCGAACCTGTCATTATCTGGGATTAAAACTGGCAATTTGCATACAGGTCAAGGATCTGTCTAAAATACTCTCAACAGTCAGCGAATTAAAGTCGGAATCAGCCCTATACAGTTTGAAATCCCGTCACAATCAGCAGGCTCCTGTCACATGGCCGACTGCCTGGGCGCCCTTATAACGCCGTCTTCCAACTCCAACTTGGGCGGTGGATTGAAACCTCGCACAAATCCAGTCTGCTAAACGTAAGTCACGTAGTCATTTCGTGTCCAGCCTGCAGCCATTCCCAGGGTCTGGACATGGTTGGTGTCATACAATTCCATCACAAATATTCCATTTCGCCATTCCCCGTTTCATGCAGTCCAAGACAAATCGGTAACATAGACTGTCAAAAACATACATATTGGTATGAATTAGGGATATTTATGTCCTCGCCTGTCACACTCCGGAATGTATTGCAGCGAAATAAGCTGTAATCAGGCGCTAAAAGCCTTGTTGGCACAATAGTTGAAAGCTCTTGGTGAACAGCGATTGTTAGATCAACATGACAGGGAGTCTGAAAATGAAAAGAAGCGAAGCGACAGATCTTATACTTGAGGCAAAAAAAGCCAAAGGTGTTACGTGGACCGAGATAGCAGAGGCAGTGGGCGCTCACAAGGTTTGGGTGACGTCAGCGTTGATGGGTCAGAACAGCATGAGCAAGGCGGAGGCTGCCAAAGCGGTAGAATTTCTGGGTTTGGGGGGTGACGTTGCTGACGCCTTAACGGAATTCCCTCTCAAGGGGGCCCTGGACGCATCAGTGCCGGTAGATCCATTAATATACAGACTTCATGAAATTACCCAAGTCTATGGAACAACCATGAAGGCGATAATCCATGAAATGTTTGGCGACGGGATAATGAGCGCAATCGATTTTGAACTGGACATCCAGAAAAAAGAGGATCCAAAGGGTGATCGCGTGATTGTCACCTATAACGGAAAATTCCTGCCGTACAAGAAATGGTAAACAATCCAGGGTCCGAATGTGTCGGGCTTGTTGCTGACGAATTGTGTCCCTAAACCCTATGGAGGAAAGCGCATGTGTATTAAGTGCAAAACTGAAAACGACCTGGCTAAATGTTCCAGCAGTCTTGGCAACTCATACGATGGCGGCATATCGCTAGAGCATGGCTCCGGGCATCATGGCCATCAGGAAGAGACTGCCGGTTTGCACAGCCACGAGGATGTTCTGGACCGTGTGGTGGAGAATGCGGTAGTCAAGGCGATATTTGGCGGGAACGACGTTTCGAGAAGAAACTTCATGAAGCTGGTCGGTTCATCCACAGCCATGGCAGCTCTGTCATCAGTGTTTCCCATGGATGCGGCCAAGGCCTGGGCCAAAGACGCGCCGGGAGTTCTTGAGAAAAAAGACCTCAAGATTGGTTTCATACCTATCACGTGCGCTACCCCGATAATCATGGCCGACCCGATGAAAATATATGAAAAGTACGGACTCACGGGCACAAAGGTAGTC
>CAZIVV010000152.1:0-2144 GCA_964542775.1 uncultured Desulfomonile sp. | reverse complement strand
GTCCGTCTGCAGCCCGGCGATCAGTTCCAGTTCCTTGTCCAGATAGCCGGGGGCGTAACTGGTAAGGGAGCTGACGGTTTCGGTATCGATGTCCAGCACGCCGCCGGCGTTCTGCTCCTGCTTCAGCAATTGCGCCAGCTTTTTTGTCAGCTTCCGAGTCCGCAGCGTTGGCCCGGCGAGAAATTCCTCGTTACCTTTATAGGGAGTATAGTTTCGCTGGATAAAATCCCGCACGTCGATGGCCGTCTGCCAGGGACCGTCGGTAAAACCTGTCCATGCTTTCGCGTTAATCTTCATTTTCCCCTCCGTATCTTTCGATTCCAGAGTAACTGCTTGCCGAATGAAAAACAAAAAGGGCAATATTCAGTTACCCAAACATTGCCCAGACGGTCGGCGGTTCCAAAGCTTCATTCCCCTGTGGTTCCCCCACTGCATCCGTCAGTCATGAAGCTCGATATTGCATTGATATGTGACGATTTTAATGGAAACCTGCGGCCTTGTCAAGCGCGTAGGGATGCTCCTGTGGTTATCAAGTGATAATGTCACCCTAATAACTATCAAGCGAAAATGTCACCCCCCTTGTAGTAAACTGGGGACATGAAACAGGATGTGATTACATTGAATCAGAAACAGCTCGTGAGACTGAATATGATCAACCAAGCAAACAGCGGCTTCATCACGGTAAAGGAGACCGCAGAGGCATTGGGGCTTTCACGCCGCCAGGTGCAGCGCCTGAAAAAGGAAGTGAGAGAATATGGCGCGGCGGCTCTTATTCATAAGAACTCTTTGAAACCACCCTGCAATGCTTTGACCCGGCAGCACAAAGACAGAATCCTTGAAATTAGAAAGCTGGACATATTTCGGGACTGCAACTTTGCCCATTTCCGTGACCTTTTGGAGGAACATTATGACATACGGATCTCCTATGCCACTTTGCACAAATTGATGACCAACGAAGGGATCGTTTCACCCAAAAAGAGGCGAAGGATCAAACCTCATCGCAGAAGGAAGCGGCTTCCACAGGCCGGACTTATGCTTCAACTGGACGGCACTCCCTTTGCCTGGTTTAAAGGGCGTAAAACCATGTATTGCCTCCACGGCGCCATCGACGATGCCACAGGTCAGATCACGGCCCTTTACATGTGCAAAAATGAATGTCTTTATGGGTACTTCCAGATGTTTCAAAGGACCATCAAAAACTATGGGATCCCCATCAGCGTCTATGCAGATCGGCATACCATCTTCCGATCCCCCAACCGGGACAAAGCCGAACTGGACTCCACCATAAACGTTGCAGATACTCAGTTTGGCATGGCTATGAAGGATCTTTGTGTACAGATCATCCCGGCCAGAAGTCCTCAGGCCAAAGGTCGCATCGAAAGACTCTGGGGCACTCTTCAAAGCAGGCTTCCTGTTGAGTTTGCGCTTCGCAATATTACCAACATGGCCCAAGCCAATGACTTTTTGGAAACCTATATTTATGAGTTCAACAGTCAATTCGCAGTGGAACCCACGCTGCGCCAATCTGCTTTTCGAAAGCCGGATCCGGCCATCAATCTGGACTATGTCTTTGCTATACGCCAGCAGCGCACCATCGATGCAGGCGGCGTCTTTTCTTACCGCAACAAAACCTTTCAGGTGGAAGACGGCAGCTATACCGGCAGACTTCCTGCCAAAACCAAGATTACAGTCTTGCTCAATCCCGACCTGGGAGAGCTTGGCATGAAAGCCATGTACAAAGGATTTCTGTTTGACGTCACCCGCTTTATCCCGGAAAAACGCAGCAAGACCCGTCCCAAATCCGAGCCTTCAAAGTCCAGCCATCCGTTTAAAAAAGATCATCCCTGGCTGCGACCCGGGACAGCTTCCGAAAAATATGGCTACACCCTGACGGACCGTGAGGTGCTCAGCATTCTAGAAGATGTTTTGCTAAAATGATTCCCTCTTTCTCTTCTTGAATGGAGGGGTGACATTTTCGCTCGATAATTAACTGCAGTCAGGGGTGACATTTTTCCGTGGTATTGACAGCCATCATACCACTTTCCGCATGCGCTGATGATCGGCCTTATTTTATGTGCGAAAACAGGGGGCAGGCCAACTAATCTCAACAATCATGTCGCAGGCTGAAAAAGAGATGCTTATAC
>CAZIVV010000151.1:0-5545 GCA_964542775.1 uncultured Desulfomonile sp. | reverse complement strand
CTGTTTAGCTCCACCACTGTGGCCGATAGCAATCCCCTTTTGATGCGCCCATCCTTAAGTCTGAAGCTGGTCTCGAAATTATCCACATATCCACTCTTGCTGATCTGGTCATACACGAAACGGAATTCCTCTGGATTGGCCCACAGTCCAATCTCTCGAGATGTCCGACCTAGAATGTCTTCTTCCGTAAACCCGGTCAGTTGAGTAAATTTCTGGTTCACTTGGACATATTTTCCATCCTCGAGCCTGCTCATCGCCATTGAATCCGGGGCAATGTAGAAAAGTTTTCTGAAAAGCTCTTCCCTGTCACGCAAATCCATCTCAGCCTTTTTTCTGTCGCTGATGTCAATAGTGAGTCTCATTACGCCGCAAACAGCCCCGTTTGAGTTTACATCCGGCACAATTTTCGACCATATTGTACGAGTCAGGCCATCCGGAAATTTGTGCGTCAGTTCAACTTCCTGAACCTTTCCCTCAAGACCGTCCGCAATCTGGGCAAGAGCTACCTTATTGTCCTCCCCGAGTATTTCAGAGGCTGTTCTACCAATTATCTGGTCTGATGAGCGTAGCCACCACGACTGGAAGGTTCGATTGGAAAACTTGAACCTGTTTTCGGAATCGACGTAAGTTATGGCTGCGGGAAGATGTTCGATCATTTTTAACAAAAAATCATGGCTCTGCAATTGTCCGTAATAGTCATTCGATTCTGGCCGGCGCTCTTGCGTCTCTTTTCGTCTGGTGATGTCACGATTGACTATTCTTCGCCCTAAAAATTCCCCATTCTTACCATGGATGGGCAGAGAATATTGTTCAACCCACCGTAATTTTCCTGAACTGGACATGATTCTGAAATCGATCAAACATGGGTTGCCGAAAGGCGCAACTTCCCAATGATCCTTGACATGAGACCGATCGTCTTGATGAACTATTTCAAAAACAAGGTCCGGATGAGAAATGAAATCCTCCGGTTTGTAACCGGTGACAGACTCACACGATGGTGAGACGTGGGTCAGAACCCCATCGGGGTCTAACTGGTAATCCCAGTCATAAATCAAATCATGAAGGCTCATCTCATTATCTTTTGGACGCTTTGTAAGAGACAAAAAATTTCCTTCAATACCATCAGAAAGTAACTGTAATATATTACATCAAATGAGATTCTTGTTTAACAGATTAATAAGGTTGATCATATTTTTATTTGAGGACAGATTGTTTATGCGTTGAGAGCCATCTGAACAGACTTAAGGAGTTGCGACGCCTGCCAGGGTTTGCGCAGAAAGCCTTTGATATGCGGGCAGATTTGACGCACGAAGTCGCTTTCCGGTGAGTAACCACTCAACGCAAGGACCTTGACTGACGGATCAATCTTGAGTATTTCCTTGAGACAGTCCACACCTGACATGTTTGGCATTATGAGATCCAACATCACCAGAGATATTTCATCCTGCTTCTCTTTGAAGGTCTCCACCGCTTCAGTCCCGGTAGAAGCCAGAAAAACCTGATAACCGGCGTTTTGTAGAACTTTTCGTTCCAATTCGGCCACCAATAGATTGTCTTCCACCACCAGAATAGTCGCAATCATTCGTGCATCACTTGCCGGAACAGTTTTAGAGACCACATCTGGAATCCCGTCTCTCAATGGGATAAAGATTTTGAATTCGGAGCCTTTTCCAGGTTTGCTGTCACAAGTGATGAACCATTCATTCTGTTGAACAATTCCAGTAACGACAGAGAGACCTAGTCCGGTTCCCCTGGTTGTGCCCCTTTGTTTGGTTGTAAAGAATGGGTCAAATATTCTGGCTAATGTCGGTTTGTCCATCCCCAAACCGGTATCATTTATTGAAAGCATTACATATTTACCCGGTTTGATTACATGATGAGACCTGCAATTCTCCTCATCGAATTGGTGTATTGACGTCCGGATTCCGAGACGGCCTCCTAGTGGCATGGCTTCCAAAGCATTCTGGACAAGGTTCATTAGAATCTGGTCAATTTCTGTTATGTCAGCGAAAATTGGCGCCGGACCGTCAAATAAACTGAGTTCCACATCGACGGTTTTCGGAAGCGTTGGAGATATTTTTAAACTCATGTCCCTAAGTTGATGATTGAGATCCAATGTGACCGGAGAACCTTTACCTTGCTGCACAAAGGCGAGCAGTTTTTTTACCAGCTCGGCGCCCCCTTTACCGGCTTCAATGATGGTTTTAAGTTTTTCAAAATCGGGGTCATTATTCTTTTTGTCCATAGAGATCAGTTCAGTGTAACCCAACATTACCTGAAGTATGTTGTTGAAATCATGGGCTACACCACCAACCAGAGTCGCCAGAGCTTCCATCTTTTGTGATTGATAAACCCTGGCCTGGAAAGCTTCTTTCTCTATTTGAGTCTTTCGGTGATTTTCAATTTCCTCAGAAAGCCTCTCCTTCACAGTTTTTAGTCGTAGCTGAAAAATGTCGCCAAGCTTGATGAGACTTTTAGTCTGTTTCACTACCCTTCTAAACTCGTTTAGAAGTATCTCGTAATGGTTGTACCATGCGTTTTTGTTGTCAACCGCCGATGCAAGAACGGCATCAGCAGTTTCGACAACTTTGCGTTCTCTCTCAAAAAGGTCTTTTTCATCCATTGCGCTGTGGCCCCGTGAAGACATGAACATCATGACATATTCGACACATGATTGGTGGCCGGTTTGAGCTTTTCAAGTTACGATTGACTATTACGGTCATGAAGGATTCCTGCCATGAATCGAAAAAAATGCGCTAACTAATCTGTGGTTTGAACAAAATTGAACTTTAGGGCAGTGGTTTCATCTTCGAATTCTTCACCAGCCTCAAATATTGTTTCATTTTCTGGATGATAACACCAGTTTACCTCAATCTGTTTATTCTCAGACGCAGCCTGGTCCAGGATCTCGAACAGGTTAAGTAGGGCCTTCGAACTACTACTGTTAAAATATGACAGATGAATGTCTACCGTGATGATTTTAGCCTCAGTAGAATTTACATATTCATTCACAGATGACAATATGGGCCCAAAAAATTTTGCCGCGTTCTCAGGATATGACTCTCCCTTGACCTGTATTTGATTGGACAAGGGATTTATAAGGACGAAAGGACTCGATTTTGTCGCTTCAATAGTAATGATTTCCATTCTTTACAACCTCATATCACAGCTTTGATAGTCAAAAAGACAAAATCCGAATCCACTGGAGAGATGTCAAATTCAATCGGCCTGGTAGATTTCCTGGCCATTTCTATGAACCCGAGTCCCGATCCTTTTGAGTCATTTTCGGTGGGTTTCTTCCGGCGTTCCCTGTATAGTTTCTTTAGCTCATCCTTGTCTAATCTGGCCACAAGACCCAGTTGCTCTCTTATCGATTCCTGAGATTCTTTCTTTATTTTGTTTCCGCACAGTACGTAGTAGTGGTCATCCTCCTTTCCCACTATAAGGACGCCTTTTCTGATCTCACCTTCTGAACGCTCTTCCAGAATTACCCTATCTGCTGAATAATTTACGATGTTTTGCATCTGTTCGATAAAAATGGAAAAAACCTTTTGCGAGGTATTGAGATCCGCATCCTCGATTTCCATTTTGTGTTTCAATGTTCCCCCGATTCCCTCAATCACTTCCTGAGATATGGGACCACTAAAAGAGAAAATTATACCTCTCTGGTTCAGATCGACATAGAACTCATGAACATTGAAGGGTATCATTCCGTCTCGCCTCCTTTGCTAGATCCTTACCCCCAGGACGGTGACGTCATCACGTTGTTCTTCGCCGCTCCTGTAATGAACAAACACGTCGAGCAAGCGATCCCGCTGCTCAATCATAGGTATTTCGCCATTCTCGAGAATAAATCTTGTGAATCCGGCTCTTCCAAACGGCAGACGTTTATCTCCTCCGATCTGTTCTATCAGTCCATCGGTGGTCATGTACAGAGATGCGCCATCAGGAAAGTCAAAATGATGATTCTGAAAGACGTGATCCGGATTTGAAGACTTATAACCCAGGCTTTCAGTGTCACCCTTGACCCGCGTTATCTTTTGGTCCAATAACATGAATAATGATATTCGCGCTCCGGCAAAAATTGCCTTGCGAGTTCGTCTGTTGACAAGGCAGATTCCCATGTCCAAACCATCATCAAAAAGCCTGCCCTCATCTCTCATCCTGAGGGTGTTTCGCACAAGAACGTTCATGCGTGCCAACAAGGCGCCGGGATCAGCGTATCCTGCTTCGTGGACCGCCCTGTTCAGGGAGGTTGCAGCAATCATTGTCATTATGGCCCCGGGCACTCCATGACCAGTGCAATCCATCACCGCCATTACAATTTCATCACCGGTTCCATCCACCCAGCACAGGTCGCCACCAATGACATCGCGCGGCTGCCAGATTATAAAATAATCGTCCAGCAGACCCCTTACTTTTTCGTCTGACGGCAATATCGCGGACTGGATATTCTGAGCGTAAGAAATGCTATCCATGATCATGGAATTGGCTTCCTGCAGTTCAAGGTGACTTTCGACCAGGGCCTCCTCTGCCGATTCCTGGGCTTCTATTCCTTTTTGCAGCCGTTTGCCTCCGACAAACAAGCCTGCCAATCCCAGGAACCACAACACGCCGTGTCCTATCGAAATAGCGTAAAATTCACCTCTTGCAGCATCCATAAGCGGGGCCATCGGGACAGCTACACTAATCCCTCCCCTGATGTCTCCCACCTTGTATCCCTGTTCGGCGTGACATTTAAGGCAACCCTCTTCTGTAACAAGTGGGCGCATCAATCTCATGTAGGACACTCCACGAATGTTCTCAACGGAGGACGCTTCCTGTCGCCCCAGTTCAAAAGATTTCAGCGCCCCGGTCTCCCAGGCATCAGCCCTGTTTTCTGTCCTGATCGGATCCAGGCTGGTTATATGTCCTTTAGTCCCCGATTGTCCCTCCTGAATTTCATGGACAAGACGGGTCATGAAAGCCGGGTTGATCAGTGTGAGATTTTGTCCGACCGTTGTTATGATGTCTCGCTGGGGCGCTTTCAGATATGGATTGGGGCTGATTTTTTCCGTGACAGGAACATAGATCCCTCCCATTCCCGAGTTCCACCGACGGTACATCACATCCTTTTCAAATGAACTCCGAGCCTGAATTCTCGCAGCTTCTACTGTTTTGGCATCCACTTCAAGCCAGTTCCAGACAAAGGAGGCGGACACCGTGCATGTCCAGACCACCGACATGATGGCCAAATACCGTTTGACCATGGGGATCTGGCTTTGGAATGAACTGGAGGTAACCATGATCTACTCCGGGTTTTTCTTATTCTCTTTTAACGAAAGAAGATCCTGTTTGACCGCCCAAAGCGAAGAGGAATGAGGAACAATCCATTAAAGGGCAAACAGAAACGGTTTGTAAACATGGTCGTGGACCAGGGTAGAAAGTTGATAGCGCAAACCCATGCAGGCTTTCGTGATCATGAAAACGCCGGCATGGGTTGCAGGTAAATGAAACATTCCTGTTAGATAACTCTTTTAGCTTCAGACTCCTGAACGATAACTTG
>CAZIVV010000150.1:0-25788 GCA_964542775.1 uncultured Desulfomonile sp. | reverse complement strand
TTTTTCTCTGCGCTTCCGTCAGCCCTCAGAAATAGGGAAAAATTGGACATGGATGCGTCCAGACCCACCGATCCCATCCATACGCCACCGTCACCAAGCTTCAGGTCAAGTCCGTAGGGAGTATCCGAATCTCCGGTTCCCACGGGAAGATTGAAGTTGACCCCGATGCTATAGTAGCCCATTCCAACATATGGCCTTACCTTTACCTTTAGGGTCGGCGAAGCATTTCCACAACTGGAGCCTGAACTGAAGAAGCCCCCGAGACCTGGAATTCCAGGTATCCCACCGAACTGCGCGCTGACGAAAGCCGGCGTCACGGCTAGAAGCATGACACTGACCAGTAATAGTAAACCTCGTCTCATATCTATATCCTCCTGATCCTGAAAACAAAGGGAGAGAACACGCTCTCGCCTGAAAAAAGCTATGCCGTCTTTAACTTTTAAAATATGGGATGGGACTGACGTATTACGAAAACAGGAATCTGTCAATGTTTTCCGCGGATCATGGCATTTACAGAGCCTTCGACTCTCATGAACACGCTACGTATTTGTTGGACGACCTGAATAAGCTGCGAGATTTCACGGGTGAATAGAATGCTTGCGATTACTCCAAAAATGAAGTTGAATCATCTCAGGCTTGGCGATCCACAGGATCTCAGATGAACAAACAAGTTTAGGGAGCCCCCAATAGATGCTGAAGTTACCTGATCCCGCGCCGGGTAACCGGAGGCGCTGGCTGATATTTGCCTTGGGCAGCGTCAATTTTGTGATTTCCATGTTTTACAGGGTTTCGGTCGCTGTGATTAGCCCTTCACTGACTACTGAACTCGGTCTTTCAGCATCCCAGTTGAGTGACTTGTCGGCCGCTTTTTTTTATGGCTTCACGGCCTGCCAGATACCTATCGGCGTTTCCATGGACAGGTTTGGCCCGAGGCTCACCATGTGCTTCCTGGCTGTCTCGGCAATTGCGGGAGCGGTGGTTTTCTCGGTAGGACAGAATGCTGAGACCCTGATTCTCGGCAGGGCTCTGTTGGGGATCGGCATGGGAGGGAATCTTATGGTAATCCTGGCACTTCTGGCTGTATGGTTCCCTGCGGATCGTTTTGCATTCCTTGGTGGCTCAGTCGTCTCTGTAGGGGTGTTGGGAAATCTGATGGCAGCGACGCCACTGGCGCTGTTGAGTGGGCTTATTGGATGGAGAAGCTGTTTTCTGGTCTTCGCCGCCGTAAATGCAATAATCGTAACATCCTTTGTATTGGTAATCCGGGATTATCCACCCGGATACAAAAAGCCTGGCAACTCCAGGAAGTCAGTCTGGGGAGGCTTTGGCTTCCTATTTGCCAAATACAGTTTCTGGTCTATCAGTCTTTGTAATTTCGTCAGATATGGTTATTTTGCGGCGTTGCAGGCTCTCTGGGCTGCTCCATTCCTTATTTATGGACTCGGGCTCGGAGAAATCGCCGCCAGTAACGCCATTCTGATGATGGGCATCGGCTACATGGTTGGTCTACCGGTTTCAGGATCCATCAGTGACAGGATTCTCAGGTCCAGAAAGATTGTAGTCCTGTTCACAATGATTGCTTTCATGATTCTGGCGGCTTCGGCAATGTTGTGGACAAGAGACACATCAGTAGTTTTGGTCATGGTGACGTTTTTAGGATTCGGTCTGACCGCAGCCCCCGGGCACATCTTGTACGCCCATATCAAGGAACTCATTCCGCCGGATTTGACTTCCCAGGCCATGACATCAGTAAACCTGTTTACAATGCTGGGAGCTGCTACAATCACGCAGCTTCTCGGGTTTGTTATTGGAAATGATCCTACAGCGCTTGGTAGCCCACAGGAATTCAACGCGATCTGGATTGCAGGAGTAGCTATGCTCGGAATTAGTAGCATTCTGTATGCATTTGTTCCCGACAGCAAGGCGCTCAAATAAACTAAAAACGGGAAGCCCTTGTGTGCGCTGACATCCGCCAATCCGAAGACGGCCGAAAGTAAGTCAGATGATCAACCCTTGATTACTCCCATGGGCTTTATTCGGACAACTTTTTTTGCCAAACCGGCGCTATGAACGACTTCCACAACATTGTCCACGTTTTTGTAGGCCTCTGGAAATTCCTCACGCATGGTTTTTCTGCCAGCAGCCCTCGAGAAAATGTTGCGGTCTTCCAGCTCCCTCTCTATGGCCCTTCCCTTGGTCTTTCGTAGGGCTTCGTTCCTGGACAGTACCCTCCCGGCTCCATGACAGGCTGATGCAAAAGCCTGGTCCAGTTCTCGTTTGAGACCGGCCATAACGTAGGATGAACGTCCCATGTCACCGGGTATGAGGACAGGTTGGCCGGTAGCCTTGAACAACGCCGGTAGCAAAGGATGCTCAGGAGGCAATGCCCTCGTTGCGCCCTTCCTGTGAACACAGAGCATTCTGGACACTCCTTCAATTACGTGGCGCTCCATTTTTGCTATGTTGTGGGATACATCGTAGAGCAACTTCAGATTTAGTTCTCTCGGGGAGATTTTCAGGGTTTTCTCCCAGGCAAGCCGAGCGAGATGCATGAGGATTTGCCTGTTGGCAAAGGCAAAATTGGCAGCCGAAGCCATTGCGCCCAAATATTCTTTTGCCACATCAGACTTGAGAAATGCGCATGCCAGCTGTCGGTCAGGCAGTTCTATTTTCTGGGCGTTAACGTATTTCACCATACGCGCCAGGAATTCATCGCAGATCTGGTATCCAAAACCACGAGATCCACTATGGATCATCAATGTGACCCCGCCTTTGAGAAGCCCCCAATTCCGGGCAGTGTCCTCATCGAATATTTCATCTACATAGCCGATCTCAATAAAGTGATTACCTGAGCCAAGCGTGCCGAGCTGATCCTTACCGCGTTCATAGGCCCTGTCACTGATACTTGAGGTGTCTGCCCATTCGATTGCGCCGTGATCTTCTATTCGTTCAAGGTCAGATTGTTCGCCCATTCCTTCCTTTACCGCCCATGCGGCCCCCAGCCTGGCAACGTCGAACAGCTCTTTTTTACTTAAGATGATCCCTCCCCGGGAACCCAGACCGCTTGGAATGCCAGCATGAAACGCGTCCACCAGTTTAGGGATGTGAGGCTTTATGAACTCTCTTTGCAGACCTGTGGTGGCAAGCCGCACGCCACAGTTTATGTCATAGCCTACTCCTCCGGGTGAGACTATGCCTTCTTCCATGTCAAACGCCGCTACTCCACCTATTGGAAAGCCATAGCCCCAGTGCATGTCCGGAAGCGCTATCGCATGGCCTACAATACCTGGCAAATGGGCCACATTGAAAACCTGGTCGAGGCTTGAGTCTTTTTCTATGTCCGGAAGAAGTTTTTGATTCACATAGATTAACCCGGGAACTCTCATTTTCCCGGTTTTCGGAATCAGAAGCCTGTTTTCATCAATTTTCTTTACTTTGTAAGGTCTGGAGCTACTCATGCTGTTTTTCCGTTTAACAACTCAGATATCGAAGATGAACTTTCCACTAAACCCCTGATCGTTATGCTGAATCGATAGTCCATGATAGGTGATTCCCTTTATTTCAACTGAGTCCTGACTGATGACCGCGTTTTTAAAAAAAACCTCTACACTCATGCCATAGTCAGTAAGACCACTAATCATGAGTTTTGTTACAATCCTTGACGAAATGGCGAAATGGTAGAGAAGCTCTCTGAGCAAATTGACGACTTTTTCTTCCTGCGTAGTCCCCGAAATATCCATGGACAAACTTGTCTCTGGCGCTTCGCTGTCCGGGGATCCCAGAAAATGATTCAAAGCGTCTACTGCGCTCCAACAGAACTTCTCAAACGTTTCACCCCATACCTCGACCATCGCATCAGCCGTATGATCCAGAACCGTCCAGCCATGATCTCTTCTCTTCATCTGCTGTCACCCGTTTCTTGCCGCTTGCATCGTGACATCATCTAAAAAATTCATAGGGAGCAGATAACATTACTGTCCTGGAAGATGAATGTGGTAGCGAACTCAGGGTTTGAAAAATCAGATGGACAATAAAACCAGTTCCACGGTCAATCGGATCAATTCGATACCGTAAATTTTATCCGATTATAATAGCGTTGGGAAATCATTTTGGCATTCGTTCTGGCAGGTGTCATGTCACAGTTTACGGGCGGTGAGGGAAGGTAGTTTTTTAACTGCTCGTTCCTAAAGCTTCAAGGTATTTCTTTGCTCCCTTTGTCATCCTGCTGGCTATGGAATCAATGTAGTCCTCGTTCTTGAGATTATTCTTCTCGCTCATGTTACTGATAAATCCACATTCTACGAGAACTGCCGGCATAGCCGCTCCCATTAGCACGTAAAAAGGCGCCTGTTTTACACCTCGATCGCGGGATGCGCGGGACTTTTTGCTTCCGTCTTCCGTGAGGCTATCCTGAATTATTTCTGCGAGTTTCTCTGATTCTGTCCTTTTGGATGTCATCATCAGGTCTATAAGTGTGGCCTCCAGATGATTCATTCTGGACAGCGAGATTCCGTTTTCTCGTGCGGCCGCCCTCATCGCTCCTCGTGAATTGGCCTGACTCAGAAAGAATGTCTCCACTCCGGACGCAGAAACATATTCCGACCCGTTGCAATGTATGGAAACGAATAGTTCAGCGTTGGCGGCGTTGGCTATGGCTGTTCTCTCCTTCAAGCTCAGGAAGGTATCATTGTCACGGGTAAGTTTGACAGTAACATTCGGAACGGATCTTTCTATGAGGTTTTTCAGCTTCCTGGCTATCCTGAGAGTAACTTCTTTTTCCGTGAGCGAGCCATCGCGTGAGACGGCTCCGGGATCCCTTCCTCCGTGTCCGGGGTCAATTACAACCACCCGGGTATCCGTCTTTGGAGTTTGCGCTCTGGGCGTTGGACTGGTATCCGTGACAACCTTCGGTGGAAGACTGGCAACCCTGATTTCGGGAGTGGACTTCTTTTCAAGCGGAGGAGCCATAACACTGTAGAAGGGATTCCCCAATCTCGAAATGGGAGCCCTTGACTCAACTACGCTGATCATCGGTTTTTCTGAGTGTTCCATGTCATGCATGGCAGGCTTTTGAATGTCTTTTACCGGTGGAACTTCAAAACGCTCAGGCTTTACTGCCGCTTCTCCAGTTTTCAAACTCTTTGAGGCTCTTTTTTCTGTCCTCAATGACGCCTGATTGGCCCTCATTGATCGTTCAGCTATAACTCTTTGTTTTCTTTTTAGTAAATGAGCGTCTTTGAGTTCAACCAGCGCCAGTTTGACGTAAGGAGTCGCCAGTTTTATCTTCTTGAAATCATTAAGCGCTTTAATTGCCTCATCCAGGTCCCGAGCCTGACCATGGCCCTTATACGATCTGATTAAAGCGCTGCCGGCATAAAATAGACCAGCAGCGGATTCCTGGCCTTTGGTGGCATCATGGAGTGACCTGAACTTTCGTGCAAGACCAAGCCAGGCTTCCCGCGAACCTTTTGCCCCGGAAGAAAGCAGCTCAAATTCGGCCACGGCCTGTTTGAAGTTGACAGATTCGACAGACTTTGAGGCCTCAACGTCCTTTGGCCATAGAGCCGCAGTCAGCAAAAGGAAGACGCTTGCCATTGCTACTGAAAAACAGAATGTTTTGAATACCTTCTCCAGTTGCAGTTTCTCCTGATCCTGCTTAGGGGATTTTACAAGGTCGCAAACTGAATGAGCGCCCGCCTTTTTAACCTGCGTGTTCAAAACAGATTCTTTAACGTCAATATTTTCTATCCCCTGAAACCTTCTAATATCACCTGCCCAGATTCCTATTAGCCATATATGTGATAATATTCATATTCTTCCGAGATCCTGACTTTAGATTTTCTAGCAGGATTCTTACTGGCAACGCGAACAGCCAGCACTTCACTATGCTCATCGTTTATCGGCTCTGAAGAAGCGGCTACCTTTTCATGTAGCTCAGCAGATATCTTGAGGCCTTTGCTCCTGATACGACCGAACATGTTTTCTCCTGAACATTCTTGATGTTAGTCAATAATAGCAAATTATATTAATATATTCAAGCAAACATATCATGTAACACATTATGCACCCAAGCGTTTGTGAGGACGCTGATTTTTTTTTGAGTTTATGTTAGATTATTCGAACGGTTCGGACACAGCAGGTCTTATGGGCAAGGATTCAAGAATCACAAGGGGCAGGTCAGGAAAAGAAATGTCTATAGATTCAATTGATTTTAAAAGGGTTATAAAAAAACTTTCGGGGTTGTCAGTTTTATTTGCGGACATTTTCTTTGAAGAGAAAACAGTGTCAACTTTGGTGTATGAAAACAGTCGGGTTGATCGAGTGAGGCAGGGTGTGGACTGTGGAATAGGTCTCAGAATCATTAAAGATAACAGGACCTATTATGGATTTACCTCTGAAATAACTCAGAATTCTGTGGATGACCTTTCCAGTAGCCTTCTGGAAGCTTCAAATACTCTGTCAGGCGGCAACGAAATAGTCCTTACGCCTCACATTATCGGAAATTCGAGTGTAATAGAAATTGATCCATCGACTCATGGCCTGAAGGAGAAGATCGATCTACTCCAGGAGGCCGATGACGCGGCGCGCTCCTGTGGAGGGGACATCACTCAGGTGAGAGTAGTATTGATGGATGAAAAACGTCGGGTATTTCAGGTTAATACTGAGGGTTCATTAATAGACTTCGAGAAAACTACCGTAACCTTTGTAACTCATGTGACTGCCGCCAGGGATAACGTGTTACAAACGGGTTATGAAAGCGCTGGCGGCCAGTTTGGAATGGAATTTTTCAGGACCAATCCTGTTTCAGGGATTTCAACTGTTGCTGCAAACAGGGCATTAACGATGTTGAGCGCTAAAGAGGCCCCATCAGGAAGAATGCCGGTTGTTTTGAGTAGTGAGGCGGGCGGCACCATGATTCACGAGGCTGTGGGTCATGGCCTTGAGTTGGACTTCGTGGTGGACAACATGACAGTTTACGCCAAATCGCTAGGTCAGAAAATCGCGTCGGATGTCATATCGGTCATGGATGACCCTACAATGCCTGCGCGTCGTGGATCCTATCCGTTCGATGATGAAGGCACAGCCTCACGACCTAATCTGCTCATTGAAAATGGTGTGCTGAAAGGTTTCATGTCTGACAGGTTGAGCGCCCTGAAAAAAGGAGTGCCTTCTTCGGGAAATGGTCGACGGGAATCTTACAGGCACAAACCAATCCCCCGGATGTCCAATACGCTGATTCTGCCCTCAACAATGTCTCCAGAAGATGTGTTGAATTCTACACCGAGCGGATTACTGGTTAAAAAGATGGGTGGCGGCCAGGTAAACACTGTAAATGGTGATTTTGTGTTTGAGGTTGCAGAGGGTTATTTGATTGAGGCGGGGAAACAGGGCCCGGCGGTTCGGGGCGCGACGCTCGTGGGCAACGGACCGAAAGTGCTTCAGAATATCGACATGGTCGCCAATGATTTGGGATTCTCTATAGGGACATGTGGCAAGGACGGTCAGGGAGCCCCGGTTTCCGACGCTCAGCCTACTCTGAGGATTGGATCCCCAGACAATCCCGAGACATGGATAACCGTTGGCGGCACAGCGTAACTACGCCTAAAAGAAAACTGAAGAGAGACAGATGACCGAAGAAAAAAAGAAGAAAAGCGGTTTTTTCAGTAGGCTGTTCAGGAAGGATCGCCTGGAAGAAGCAGAGTTACATCCGGAAAAGGTTGAGGTTGAACCTGAAGAAGAACGAGTCGAAATCGCTCAGATTATAGAAACCGTGGCTGAGCCTCAGGAACAGGAGTCTGAAGAAACCCGTGAATCTGAGGAGAATCTGGCTCGACTCCAGGAGGGGCTCTCTAAAACGCGCAAAGGATTCCTCAAGAGCCTTGATGAAGCCCTGCTGGGCAAAAGGGAGATGGATGAAGAGACATTATCGCGTCTTGAAGAAGTCCTGGTCCGAGCGGATGTTGGTGTCAAGACAGCCTACAGCCTTCTGGAAAGTGTCTCAGAGAGGGTTAAGCGAAAAGAACTGTGTGATGCTGAGAAGATCCTGTCGCATCTTCAGGACCTGGTTAGGGAATCGCTACTCAAAGTTGAGGCTCCGCTCAGAGTTGGCTATGCTTCCGAGCCTTTTGTCATAATGGTTCTTGGTGTCAACGGATCGGGTAAAACCACCACCATTGCTAAAATAGCTGCCCGCCAGAGACTTGCTAACAGAAAAGTCATGATGGTCGCCGGCGACACTTTCAGGGCAGCTGCCGTCGAACAGTTGACCATTTGGGGTGAGCGCATAGGTTGCGATGTAGTTCGGGGCAAAGAGAAAGCTGATCCCTCGTCCGTAGTATTCGAAGCCATGGAAAAAGCCATCAGGGAAGATTATGAGATCGTTCTGATAGACACGGCAGGGAGACTTCACACCAGGGTTCCTCTTATGGAAGAACTCAAAAAGGTCTCCAGAACCATTACCAGAAAACTTGCCAGCGCTCCCCATGAAACCCTTCTTGTTATAGACTCATCCATGGGGCAGAACGCCATACTGCAGGCCCGCACGTTCAATGAAGCTGTTCCCGTAACAGGTCTGGCTCTCACAAAACTTGACGGCACTGCCAAGGGAGGAGTCATCATCGGAATTTCGGATGAACTCAAGATCCCCATACGCTATGTTGGAATAGGAGAAAAGATCGACGACCTGAGAGATTTCAACGCCCGGCAGTTTGCAGAGGCGCTGTTCTCGAAAGAAGATGGCGTGGACAGTTTCGATTAGTTCAGCAGGGAGACAAACCCATCATGATACATGAGTTAAAAGTGACTACCGATTCCAGAACCCAGTTTGTTGATATAACGGCTTCGGTAAGGAACATAATCAGACAGAGCAACGTTCAGGATGGACTAGTTGTAGTATATTCTCCGCACACAACAGCAGGCATTACGATCAACGAGGCGGCTGATCCTTCTGTGGTCGTGGACATGATAAACAAGCTCAATGAGCTTGTCCCCAGAAGTGGGGCTTATCGACATGCAGAAGGAAACTCGGACTCTCATATCAAAGCTTCATTGATGGGAAGTTCGGTAAACCTCTTTATAAACGATTCGAAGCTGCTACTGGGAGTTTGGCAGGGAATATTCTTCTGCGAATTTGACGGTCCAAGGACGAGAAAAGTTATTGTAAAAATCCTGTCAGACTAGCTATCATTGTCACATAGCACAACAAGACTGACGGGGGGAGATCATGGAACAATTGTTGCCAGAGAACGACTACGTAGAAATTTTCACCGATGGATCCTGCAAGGGTAACCCGGGTCCCGGGGGTTGGGCCGCTCTCATGCGCTTTAAGGGAAGATCAAAAAAACTCACCGGGGCGGAACCACGCACCACGAACAACCGCATGGAAATGATGGCTGCAATAATGGCTCTGGAAGCCTTGACTAAGCCGTGCAAGGTCAAGCTGGTCACAGACTCGGAGTATTTAAAAAAGGGGATCACCGAGTGGATCAAGAACTGGAAGAAACGTAACTGGCTAACTGCCAACAAGACCCCGGTAAAAAATGAGGATTTGTGGCGGCGGCTTGATGAGGCCGTAAACCGTCATGAAGTTACGTGGGAGTGGGTTCGCGGACATAACGGTCATTCTGAAAATGAAACGGTGGACCAGATGGCAAACAGCGCAATCAGAGGTTTGTCGAACAATAGCCGGTGAACCTCGGTCTTACCGATATCTACCTCTGAAGAAATATCCTTGTAACTCGGGGGGATATCTTGCAGACAATTTCATAATTTATGGTCGACCCGTTCTGGGCTATTTCATCGGCAAGGATTTCCTCTGAGCCCTGTTTGCCGATAAGCACAACCTCATCCCCTACACTTGCTTCGGGGATCTCGGTTACGTCGATCATTATGGTGTCCATGCAAACGGTTCCAACAACCGGGGCGCGCCGTCCCCTGACAAGAACCTGCCCAACATTTGACTGAAACCTCGGGTAGCCATCATTATATCCGACATTCAGGGTGGCTATCCTTGATTCCCTTTTGGTTACAAAACGCCTGTTATAGGAAATGCATCTTCCCGGAGGATGATCCTTTATCTGGGATATTTTAGTAGTGAAAGTAATCACCTGTTCGAGATCGACAAGACCCCTGACCGCGTCTGAAGGATACATCCCGTAAATTGCGAGGCCAGGGCGCACCATGTTGTATCGCGTCTGAGGAAACCTTACCAAAGCTGATGTGTTGGCCGCGTGAACATACCTGAAAGTGTAGCCTGCAGCTTCGAGCCTGCCCAAGAGATCATCAAAAGCCTTTACCTGAGACAGGGTGTATTCGTCGGACTCAGGGTCGTCAGCGCTAGAGAAGTGGGTCATGATTCCCTCAACATCCAGATTGGGCATCCTGAATACCTGCCTCACAAAGTCGTCAGCGCATTCATGCCAAATTCCGGAACGTCCCATACCGGTGTCAATCTTGATATGTGTTTTAATCCTTTTCCCACATGAGGCTACGCTGTTGAGAGACTCGGCCAGTTCTTGAGAAGCCACTACGGCGCTGAGATCATATCTGACGATCTTGTCCACCTGCTCTGGCAATGCATTGAAAACGAGTATTGGAGCGTCAACACGATTTTCCCTTAACGTTGCGCCCTCATCCGGAAAAGCCACGGCAAGATATGTCACGCCATTCTCCAGGGCAACTTTCGATGTCCTGAGAGAATCATTGCCGTAGCCAAAGCTCTTTACCACCGACATCAGCTCGACACCTGGACCGGCTATAGAACGTATGGACTTTATGTTACTGGCTATTGCGTCCAGATCCACAGTAAGTCTTGTAGGCCCTATTGATCCTACCAGTTCCCGGGCAAGCCTCTCGAGACGGAACCATCTTGAACCTTTGAACAGGACTACATCTCCACTGTTCATGATTTTTTCAAGTTCCCGGGCCGCCTCATCATAGGTGCGCGCATTCGCTATGCGATCTTTGGCCAATCCCTCTTGAGACGCAGCCATCCCGATCAAGGTCGCGTTCTCGCCCACGGTGATGAGATGGTCAACATTGACTTTCGCTACTTCCCTGCCGACAGCCAGATGCTCTTCGCTACTGTGAAGACCCAGATCAAGCATCTCACTTATTATCGCTATTTTTCTTCTTCCAGCACCTATTTTGCTCAACACGTCCAAAGCGCCTTTAATTGAAGCCGGATCTGAATTGTAAGTGTCGTTTATCAGTGTTACGCCAGTAACGGTTGTATGAATTTCAAGCCGCATCGGTGAAGGCCTGAATTCGGCTAATCCGAGTTTTATCAGTTCAGGGCTGATCTTTAACATGAATGCGGCGGCTGAAGCGGCCAGCGCGTTCAGAATATTGAATCGGCCTGAAGCGGAGAGGTTTATTTCTATCTCCTGGTCAAGCAGCTTCATCACGAATGTTGACCCCTTCTCCGGGTGTTCCTGCCAGTCAACCGCCCGAACATCCGCCAGGGGAGAAAACCCGAACGTCACGACTCTCGCCTGCGTCTGCCTGGCTAGATTGATGCTAATTTCATCATCCGCGTTGAGAACCAGAAACGAAGAAGGACCAAGGTTTTTAAACAATTCCTTTTTTTGCTCAAACGTCTTCTGCATAGTTCCCAGACCGCCAATGTGGGCCTTGCTTATAACGGTCAGGATTCCATGATCGGGTTTTATCATCCGCTCCAGGCGTTCCATCTCTCCGGGTAAACTGATTCCAGCTTCAATTATCGCTACCTCATGCTCGCGTCTCATCCCTAAGAGTCCTAACGCCGCTCCTATCTGAGTATTGTACGAAAGCGGGGAGCGGTATGTCCTTCTATCAAGACAAAGGATTGACGCCAGCATCTCCTTGACGAGTGTCTTCCCGTTACTGCCTGTGATTCCTATGATTGGAATGGAGAACGATTGGCGGTATTGGGCTGCAAGGGTCTGCAATGCCGCCAGGCTGTCGCCAGTCTCTATGATTGTGGCCCCAAAGGGTATTTCCTGATCAAAAACTTCAGGGTCACTCACAACTGCTGCCCTGACTCCGTAATTCAGGGCATCGAGCGCAAAATCGTTCCCGTTGAAATGCTGGCCCGCTATGGACCAGTAAATGTGTTGCGAACCCATGGGCTTTCGTGTGTCTATTGAAACACCTGAAATTGGTCCTTTGCCAACACCCTTAACGCGACGAGGCTTTATTATCTCAATCACCCTACTCAGATCCATAAGGTCAGAGTTTTCGATTCCAAGATTCTCGGCTGAACAGGTGGTCATAACAGCCGTCACCCCTGATGTGAACGTAGATCCCGAACTCATCAACGAATTACTATCTCTAAACATTTCATAGCCCTTGCTTCAATCTTCGACCCAATAACTGCACAAAATATTGCCGCGCAAATGAGGATCTACCATGAACAGATTTAAAAAACAAACTGGTTGAATTTATCCTGTAAATTCAGGGCTAAAAAGTGTTACCCGAAGCCCGTTTCAGAAACTCCTTACAGTATACCCGTAATTATACCTGATTCTGGCAAAAACTTCTTGACATTAAGATTATTACAAATAGTGTGAGACCGTAAAAGCTGAGAAATAAAGTCAATCAGACCAAATTGACTTTGCGCAAGAAAATTTGTTTCCAGAGGTATTAATTGGTTAACGATTTGCTGACGGTCTTCTCTTGAAATTCCGCCAGGTGTGGATTCAGGGATTGCCTGGGCAAAGATGAAGCTCCTTGCCAGGAATTGTTAGTGAATAAAGAGGGAATTTGTTTTTCGCAGCCATCTCTGGTATAATGGCTCAAAATAATTTAATCATTTGGTCTCAGTTTTTAACAGGCTCACTCAAGCCTGAATAAATTTTTTTCAGGGTTAGGAATGTTGGACAGAAAAAGCTTAATCTTTTTTTTGCTGGTTCTTGCTTGTGGCGCCATCGATTGCGAGGCGGCGCCAAGCCTGGAAAAGTTGACACTCCCACAGGGCTCCAGCCTTGTTACGGCTTCCTACGGTCCGTCGGATGGCTCGGCCTCTCAGGAGTACGTTTTACCCGAATGGATTGACGATCTACTTTCCAGAGCGCCGGGCGAAGGATCTACCACTACGGCTTCGATCCATGATCCTGAGGGCTTACAGAAAGAATTGGAATCCGAGATCGTCAGCCCCCAGAGACCTGCAACGGCGAACGCTATAAAGGCTTCTTTCCCGGGAACCGCTGATATACCGCCATTGTACAAATCCCCCAAGCTTGAAGGAGAAGGGGTCTGGACGGCCCAGGACATGCCTGCGGGTCCTGATGGCAAGCCGTTAGTTTACAAAACGGCCTATCGTCCCAGTGTCGATTTCCCCACATCCATAGTTCACATGGCCCTGTTTGACATCAGCAGGCTTAAACCGCGCCTGTTCATTGGCCAGACAGAACCGGGCATATACCAGATATCCCATTCCTCAGAACCGGAATCCTTGTCCAGAATTGTAGCGATAACCAACGCCATGTGGATGCAACAGCATGCCAGAGGAGCCGGGGCCATATTCAGAGGCCAGCAGGTCTACCCCATGGTTCCGGGAATGGCTACCCTGGTAGTCTACAAGGATGACTCAGTCGACGTGCTTGAATGGACCAATGAAATACCCCTTTCCCTGGTCAGGGACGCCAGGCAGTTGAGACACCTCATAGTCAAAGATGGCAAAGTGGTTGAATCCATATTCAAAAACGGCAAACCGACGGACTCTGAGATCGGGCTTGGCGGTTTTCTGGTGGACAACGAGGGACGCAGCACAATGTCCAACGAATACTGGTTCCTGGCCAACAGAACTGCTTTTGGTATTCGTGAGGATGGAAACCTAGTCTTTGCTATGGGCCATCACGTTAGTACCAAGGATTTAGCTAAAGCTTTGGTTCTGGCGGGTTGCAAACGCGCCATTCACGGCGACGCCAACATTCACAACATTGTCTGCAACTTCTACTTCAGGGACGCTAACAACAAGATAACCAAGAGAGACAGACTTTCACCTGATCAGCTTCAATACACCATGAAGCGCTACGATCAGGGTTATAGCAAGGATTTTTTTGCCTTTTATGAAAAATAACGGGATTAGGCTATACATTTAGTCAGTAGAAATTGATGTTTTTTCTGGAGAGACGCTTGATGCGTCTTTCTTTATTTTGAGTGGACCAGGAAGTATGATCACTGAGCTGGGACTTGATTACAGCCCCAACAAACTGTTCCTGAGAACGCCTTTATTGATAACTTTTTATTTTTAGGAGCTTTATCTGAGACTCAGGACTGGAACAGGTACAAAATGAGTGTAAAAAACCCCAGAATCATAATTTTTTCGGGCAAGGGTGGCGTTGGCAAAACTACTCTGGCGGCGGCCACTGGCCTGCGATGCGCACAGAGTGGCCTCAAGACGATAGTCATTTCCATAGACATAGCCCACAGTCTTTCGGATTCATTCCAGCTGGATATCAACCTTCATGACAGAAATCGGGGCAAGCCTCGGGCCATAAATGAGAATCTGTGGATTCAGGAAGTTGATATTCAGGAAGAGCTTGAACGCCACTGGGGCGAGGTCTCCAAGTATCTGGCGGCGCTGCTGGGGTCTACTGGCATGGCGGGAGTGCTTGCCGAGGAGCTTGCTGTCATCCCCGGTATGGAAGATGTGATAAGCCTGCTTTACATAAATCAGTATTACAGGGAAAGAGCATATGATGTCATAGTCATAGACTGCGCTCCAACGGGAGAATCCCTGCGCTTCATAGGTATGCCGTCCACACTCGAATGGTACATCAAGAAGGTATTCAATCTTGAGAGGAACCTGTTCAAACTTGCCCGACCCATAGCCAGGAGGGTTACCGACATCCCATTGCCCGAAGACGCTTACTTTGCATCTATCAAAGACCTGTTTGTCAAACTCGAGGGTGTTGACAGTCTGTTGCTTGACAGGAAGACTACTTCGGTGAGACTGGTCACCAATCCCGAGAGGATGGTTGTGAAAGAAACCCAGAGAGCATTCATGTATTTCTGTCTCTACGGTCTGGTGGTAGATAGCATAATAGTCAATCGGCTGTTCCCCGATTTCCTGAATGATGGATATTTCGCGGATCGACTTGTTAGTCAGAAGAAATCAATGGAACAGATTTCGGACATATTTGATCCTATCCCGATCCTGCAGGCGCCAATATTGAAAGATGAAGCGATAGGCATGGATAGACTTGATGAAATTGCCACACTGGTTTACGGTCAACAGGATCCATCAAAGATTCTACACGACGATGAGGTCTATAGGATAAACCAGGTTGACGACGACTATGTGCTTAAAATGAAACTTCCCTTTATCACTAAAGACTACATTGATCTGTTCAAGGACGAAGGCGACCTTGTAATCAGGATTGGATCCTTCAAGAGGCATGTTTTTCTGCCACGAAGTCTGTTCCTTCGAAAGCCGACTGGAGCCAGCCTGGATGGAAACATGCTAACCATTAGCTTCCCAAAAGTAAATTCCGAGGATGCAGAGAAATGATTCCAATACTTAAAGCAATAAGCGTGGTAGGTTTTGTAGCTGGCGCAGTGGTAGGCGCGGGCATGGTTCTGAAGAAAATGGCATCCAGTCAATCTGACCTCATGACCGGAGCAATTCATTTCAGGAATGGATTTCACGAAATTGGAAAGGCATTCTCAACAATATTTTGTGGCCCTGAGACTGAAGTGGATGAAGCGACCAGGGCAAAGGAGAGAGAATCCAGGAGAATCATCATTGAATAAAAGAGTACATGCGTGAGATCAGTTGTCGATTGCTAGATCCGGTGAGGAGTGATCGATCCCATGGAACTGGAATATTTGATAAAGGGGATTATTGTAGGATTCTCCCTGGCTATTCCGGTGGGTCCTATCGGGCTGTTGCTGATCAGGAGAACACTGACCAGAGGCCGTATTTCAGGACTGGTATCTGGCTTGGGCGCTGCTACAGCTGATGCCATTTATTGCTCTATAGCAGGATTCGGCGTTACTTTTCTCTCAAACTTCCTGATGGAGTATTCGTATTTCCTCAGGGTAGTTGGTGGAAGCTTTATGTGTTACCTGGGAATCCGTATTTTCCTTTCCAAACCATGTGAAAAAAGCGCTTCAAAAGATGGAGAGACTTTCCTCAGCGACTATCTGTCCACCCTGGCTTTAACGCTCACAAACCCGGCTACTATCCTTGCCTTCGCGGCGGTGTTTGCAGCTTCCGGGTTTGCTCATACTCACGGACACTACTGGTACACTTTCTCCCTCGTCACTGGTGTATTCTGGGGATCAGCCATGTGGTGGCTCATTTTGAGTTCGGTAGCCAGCATATTTCACGGGCGCTTCCAATCGACTGGACTCATCATGATCAACAGGTTATCAGGGTCCCTGATCGCTATTTTCGGCCTGATCATTCTGTTGAGCTTGATATTGTTGCCTAAGACATCGTAAATCAGGCTTCAGACTGAATTTCTTCCAGGGTACTACTGTAAGTCCTGAAATCGGATTCTGAGAATAGAGCGAAAATTACTTTCTCAATATCGGGAAAGCGCTTCAGTTCGGAGATCACCTCTGATACCGCAATACCGGCAGCCTCAGAAATCGGATATCCGTAGGCGCCTGTGCTGATGGAAGGAAACGCTATCGATCTGACCCCATTTTGACTAGCTACTTCAAAACACCTCCGATAGCAGGATCTAAGCAGGCTTGACTCACCGTGCGAGCCCCCGCGGTATACCGGTCCTACAGTGTGGATCACATGCCGGGCAGCAAGATTGTAACCTTTCGTGATCTTTGCGTCCCCAGTCTCACAGCCCCCAAGAGTTCTACATTCTTCAAGCAGACCTTTTCCCGCTCTACAGTGTATTGCCCCGTCCACACCACCACCGCCAAGTAGAGAATTATTGGCCGCATTCACTATTGCGTCTACAGCCAAAGAGGTGATGTCTCCGAGAAATAGCTGAATTTTTTTGTTCATGCGTGTCTCCGGCTCTCAGGTGTAATCCTGCCTCCCCATCTTTTTAAAATACAGTTGTCGATAGTCATCGGATTCTACACGCGCGGCTCAACATCAGATGGCATTGTGTGAACAACACCTGAAAACATTGGCAAAATTTATTCAATCTGTTGAGAAACCCGGCCTCACCTGAAAAATTCAGGTTCATGACCCGAACCGGTCACAGGGAACGGCCGGTTGGCCACGTCCAGGCCCTCAAAAACAGTGGCTCTGGACGCAAAATTGATTAAACCGGCTAGTAATATATTTCGCGCAGGTTCTCCCTGTGATCCACTATGTAAAGAAGCTTGGCTACTTTTTTAAGTTCTTCTTTCAAGGAGGTCAGGATCTCACGGTCTATGTTGAAAACTCGAATATAAACGAATCTCGATCCTTCCGGGGCGCCTTCATAGGATGTCAATATTGACACGAGGCGCGCTCCGAATTTCCTTAGCACATCACTGACATCCTTTATTGATCCGGGTCTGTCATCGAGCACGAAACCAAACTGTATGCCCCTGTGTGACAAACCGCTTAACGACATCATTGCCTTGAATATGTCGCTCTTGGTTATCATTCCAACTATGTTCATGTTTTCATCAAGAACCGGGGCCCCTGAGATCTTGTTGGTAAGCATGATCTCGGCAGCTTCCTCCATGGTGTGATCGGGCGACAGGGTTATGGGGTAACGTGTCATTATCGCGCCAACTTCAAGCTTGGACAGCAGATAAAGAATTCTCTGAATATCTAGCATGACAGCGTCAGATGGTGACGCCCTTTTCAAATCCCGGTCTGTAACAATTCCTACCAGCTTACCGTCCTCCATCACCGGCATCATGCTTATGTCATGCTCCATCAACAGATTGATGCCATGCTGCATGCTGTCGTTGACATTTACGGTAACAACCTTCCGACTCATCCAGTCTTTTACTAACATCAGGTCCCTCCAGATCGGCGCTGCTGCCTGAATATGACTATGTCATCGAGTTTTTATGATAAAAATCATCAGATTGGCAGATAATCTGCCCTATTGTTTCGAAAGTTCTTTGTCAGTGGCTTCAGCAATTCTTTGTTGATGTTCCTGCCTTCTCATCCGGGCTTGCTCTACCTTAGCCATTAAATCCCCCATTTCGCAAGGCTTCATCAAAAAGTCAAAGGCCCCCAGATTCATTCCTTCTATCGCTGTTTCGATTGTCCCGTGCGCCGTAAGCATTATGACTTCCACAATGGGGAAAAGACGTTTAATCTCCCTAAGGGTCTGTATGCCATCCATTCCGGGCATCTTCACATCGAGAATCACAACATCAGTATCCGGATTATCGTGGAGAGCCCTGATACCTTCCTGCCCTGAAAGGGCCTGCTTTATTTTTAGTCCCCGTTTCTCAAGTCGCCTCTTTATAGCTCCCAGGAAAGCTTCTTCATCATCTATTAACAGGACATTCGTCGGATGCATCCTCTGATCTCCCGTCCTAATCCAGACTGGGCCATCACTTTTCAGAGCCCGGCTCAGTGGACTTATGACTCGGCTCTTTAGGATGATACCAGAAAATTCATCAATTAAACAGCGCTCCATGAATTCCAAGGCAAAATTTGTGCCAGGTAAGGCTTTGGCCTGAGGGAGTTCCTTTTTCGTCTAACTGTTTGATTCAGATCATCTTCTGTTGTTATACTCGACAATCTGTGGTCAGCCACAGTGTAAAAAGTTTTGACACCGTGTAAGAGATGTTCAAAGCACGTGGGGGTTTCCCCTGGTCAATCTTCATTTCTTACCAACGCCCCGTGCGCGACCGCACCCGGTCTGGCCTATGAATCTAGCTCCCTATAATCTCAACTGGCTATTTTTTGTAGCTGAGCAATCAGTTCAAACGCAAGAACAAGGAGAATAAAATGGCGTCAAATCTAACTCCATTGTCGGTGGAGGACAAGCAGAGATTCAACATCATCAACAAGGAGAATATTGAGTTTCTTATGAATCGATACAACGGTACCAACCGTTGGGTAATCGCCGACATGCTCAGGAGAGCTAGATATCATCATCCTGACAAGGATGCCGTGATCTTTGGAGACAAAGCTCTGACCTACACCCAGCTGGAAGAGGAATGCAACCGGGTGGCGAATGCTCTACGAGGCATAGGAGTCCAGAAATATGACAGAGTGGCGATACTTGCCCACAATACGCTACATCATGCGCTCACCTGGTTTGGGTGCTGCAAGATTGGGGCTATATACCTGGCGATAAATTACATGCTTCGAGGCAAGGACATCTCCTTTTGCATCAATCATTCCGAGAGCGTCGTTTTCATTGTTGAAGACGCATTGTATGATCTGGTGAAAGAGTCGCTCGATGACATGCCATCGGTGCGGACGTTTATATGGTCCAATCAGGGGGCCGGCAATTCCTCAGTGAGTGAGCGCTTCATTGATTTTGACCAATGGAAATCATCTTATTCTTCGGATGAACCAGAGACTGACCTGCACATAGAAGATCCCTGCCAGATGACCTACACAAGTGGGACGGAGGCCCTGCCCAAGGGGGTTATAATAAGCAATCAGGCGCTGTTGTCACATTACATGGGCGCCGTCATAGATGGGCAGTATGAAGAAGATGACATCAGTATCAATGCCCTGCCCATATATCACTGCGCCCAGCGTGACGTGTTTATGAATCCCATCTTTCTCGTTGGTGGGACAAACATCCTCATGGGGCCAGACATTACGCAGATACTCAAAAATATTGAAAAGTACAAAGCGTCCATGTTCTTCGCTCCGCCAACTGTGTGGATAGGCATCCTGCGCCATCCCGACTTTGATAAAACAGATCTGTCCAGCCTAAAGAAGCTCTATTACGGGGCATCCATAATGCCTGTGGAGATTCTTCGTGAACTTATCGAGAGACTGCCTGGGGCCAAGATTTACAACTATTACGGACAAACTGAACTTGCGCCGTATCACACCATCCTGAAAGCAAAAGACGCATTGACCAAACTGGGTTCGGCCGGCATGGGCGGCTTGAATATGGAAACGCGACTCGAAGATGAAAACGGCGACGAAATCACTGAATCCGGAATACCGGGTGAAATATGTGGACGTGGGCCTCATGCGCTAATCATGTATTTTAAAGACCCTGAAAAGACCGAAGAAGTAATGAAGGGCGGATGGTTCCATTCCGGAGACATAGGCATACTGGATTCTGACAGATATATTACCGTAGCGGACAGAAAAAAAGACATGGTTAAGACCGGTGGAGAAAATGTATCTACTCGTGAGGTTGAAGAAGTAATCTATCTCGACAAGCGTGTTCAGGAAGTTGCTGTCATTGGACTGCCTCACACTAAATGGGTTGAAGCTGTGACAGCCGTTGTCGTGCCAAAGCAGGGTGAAGCAATTACCGAAGAAGAAATCATGCAGCTCTGCCAAAGGGAGCTTGCGACTTTCAAATGCCCTAAAGGAGTCATCTTCCTCGAAGCTTTACCTAAAACCCCTACCGGAAAGATCCTTAAACGCGAAATGAGAATTACTTACAGGGACCTGTTTGCAAGATAGGCTCTGGTTTACATCCGGGAGGTCGGAAATTGATGAGTGGAAATTCGGCCTCCCACATTCAAGGCTCATCTGCCCGTCCTGACAATCTCCAAGTCGATCAGTATACATGCGCAAGCAATTTCACCCCCAATCTGGTTGCTTTTGGTAATCAACCCAGAAAGATTTGGCCGCTTGATGGACCTTGCACGTTCATCAGGCAGTGACATGAGAGGAATTCCGGGTTCAAACGCGCAATAAAAATGGACTTGATGCTCTTAAACCTGTAATAAACATCAGGCCTTCTGGACATCGTAAACTAACGGGTGATGCGGCCTCAATGCGATCAGGGATCGATGAGTTATGTTGATTCTGAACAATCTGACACCTATCTTCGCGATCATTACCCTGGGAGTGTTACTGAGGAGGTTCAACTGGATCAATGAACACTTCACCCGGACTACCGATAAACTAATTTATTACATATTCTTCCCGGGACTTCTCTTCTGGAAAATTGGAAAGCCCGCCGCCGGTCCAGCTATTGAGACAGGTTTAATCATTGGCGTTTTTATTACTGTATTCCTGGTGTTCCTGATAAGCCTCATCCTCCCTGAACTGCTCAGATTCAACAAATTCGAGATCGGTTCATTTTCACAGGGCTGTTACCGTTTCAGCTCTTACATTGGTTTGGCCCTCACCTTTTCGGCTTTGGGAGACGCGGGAGGAAGGTTTTTTGGGGTTCTGATCGGTTTTATCATTCCCTTCATAAACGTTCTCGCTGTTTCAAGCATGACCTGGTATTCGGGAGAAGTCAGTTCAAACGAATCAAAGCTCCGGCTAGTCGGTAAGTCTATTCTATCGAATCCATTAATTCTGGCCTGTTTCGCAGGAATTTTCTATTCACGGCTATCCATTCCTTTTCCTGTTTTCATTGATAATACACTGGCCCTCATGTCATCTGTCACGCTACCGTTGGCCCTGGTTTCCATCGGCGCAACCCTTCCCCTAACAGGTAACAGTAAATACCTTGCCAAAGGATTTCTGGCCGCTTTTGTCAAATTAGTCCTTATGCCCGTAATTGGCTATTTGTGCCTCAGCCAGTTGAATGTTTCCCACCTTGCCTTGCAGGTTGCCATAATCTATTTTGCGCTTCCAACCTCTCCCCAGAATTACGTCCTTTCATCCCAGCTCAACAGCGACGTCGACCTGGCCACGACTTCAATTCTTGTCTCAACAATACTGTCCATCATTTCTCTCTCGGTTGTTCTCATGATTTTTGTCTAGACGTCTTCTGACATGATTCTCATGGCCTTGGGTTTCTATAGAGGATAAGCGTCAGTCAATCCCTATTTTGGGCGGTTCATTATTTTCTTTTTTTGTAGTATCATTGTTCAAAGTTGGACAAACAATGACAGGATTTAATATTCGATGGTTTCGGTAGAGGCCATATTGAAGCCGTTCAAGCTTGATGATGTTCGCGACGCTCTGGAGGATATCGGAGTCGGTGGCATGACTGTAGTGGAGATATTACAGTCAGCTTCTCCAAAAACCTACCGTAGGGCCAGACCGGAACATTCCATGAACGAATTGCAGCTTGTGCCCAAGATCGCTCTGAAGGTAGTAGTCACCGACGGACTCGCGGATCGCGTGGTAGAGGCTATCTGCCTTCACGGAAATTCAGGCAAATACGAGGATGGAGTTTTAGTTGTGCAGAGAGTTGAATCTGTGGTTCGAATCAGAACCGCTGAATCAGACGACGACGCCTTGTCGACCTGAACCTGATTGACCCTTATATATTCTGTCCATTGAAAGCCCTTTTTCATAACCCACATAGATCGGAGTGACTGCGTTCCACTGCTTTAACTGTCACTTCCTCCAAAAATCACCCACGAACAGTATCAAAACGGTGTAAAGTTCCAGACGTCCTATGAGCATATTGAATGTTAGCAGGATCTTGCATCCTGGGGACATCCATCCGTAATTATCCATAGCGCCTACCAGGTGAAGACCGGGACCGATGTTTGACAGCGCTGATGCGCATGCGCCTATGGCCGTAACAACATCGACTTCCATCATCACCAATAGCACGGTCGATGCGAACCAGATCCCTATGAACAGAGCCACAAATGCCATGATACTGTTAATAATGGGGGTCCCAACAGCCTTACCGTCCATCTTGATGGATATTACTGCACGCGGATGAATGAGGAGTTTTAATTCCCTCAATATGTGTTTTGTGACTATGATCAGACGCATGCACTTGATTCCACCACCTGTTCCACCGGCGCATCCCCCCATGAACATAAGACAGAAAAGAATCCACTGACAGGACCATGGCCATTTTTCCCAGTCTGTTGACGCAAAGCCCGTAGTCGACATTATCGACGCTGTCTGAAACGTGGCCTGTATCACAGATTCCTTCACTGAATGGTGATTGATTCCGTATATGTTGTAGGCAATAAACAGGGAAGCTATAGTAAAAACAGAAAGATAAACAACCAGTTCACCAGACTTCAGGTAGGCTGACGGCCTAAGGTTGAGAGCATGGAAGTGAAGCGTAAAATTCAGGGCGGCCAGCAACATGAACACGGTTATGATTATGTTGGCCGCGTCGTTATTGAAATAAGCCACAGAAAGATTTTTAGTGCCGAACCCCCCTGTGGCCAATGTCCCAAATGTGTAGCAAACAGAGTCAAAAAGGTCTATACCAACAAGGCAGAGAAGCAGGGCTTCAGCCAGGGTAAATATTATGTAAACTTTCCAAAGGGTTTTGGCCGTTTCAGTCACTGTAGGCTTGAGTTTGTCCATTACCGGCGATGGAACCTCAGCCTTGAACATGGACATGCCTCCAACTCCCAAAAGAGGCAGAATGGCCACCGACAGCACTATTATGCCCATGCCTCCAAGCCAGTGCGTGAGACTGCGCCAGAAAAGTATGGAATGAGGCAAAGCCTCCACGTCCTCACAAACGCTCGCGCCGGTAGTTGTAAAACCCGACATGGATTCAAACATCGCATCGACGTATGTTGGCAGAGAGCCAGTAGTCCAGTAAGGCAGGGCCCCGATGGCGCTCACTGTCACCCAGCTCACGCTAACTATTATGAAACCGTCTTTTAGGGAATATTCAGCTCGCTCATCACGCAACAGGAGGAATGTGGGCAAAGCCACTACCAGCAGAACAGCAACAATAAGCGAAAAATGACCAACAACACCATCATTATATATCAGGGACACCGGTATCGCTGCGGCCATGCTTAATGCCGTAAACACCACCAGCGCCGCTATCGCCGCTCCTATACGTTTTATTCCCATCAGAAATACTCGAGAGGAACTGTTACGAGTTTCTCAATCCTGGGCAGCGCTTCACGCCTGGTGAACACTATGACCCTATCACCTGGATTTATAACGGTTTCCCCGTCAGGGATCATAAATTCTGAACCTCTCTGAACCGCCCCAAGAATTGCTCCCTGAGGGAAACGGATCTTCTTGAGAGGCTTGCCTACAAGCTGCGACATCTCCATCGCTTCGAACTCTATCGCCTCCACTCCCTCTCCAGGGAGCATCGACACTGAAATTACCTTGCCTTTTCTGAGAAACTGCAGAATCCTGGAAGCCCCTGCCAGTCGAGGATTAACAACAACATCTACGCCAAGGGCCGATAGCATCTTCTGATACTCGAACCTGTTGGTCAAAGCCGCCACGCGGTTAACTCCCATTCGTTTAGCCAGCAAGGCGGTTAAAGCATTCTGATTGTCATCCTCGGTCATTGCAAGGAAAACATTGGTGTCCTGAATTCCTTCACTTCTAAGAAACTCTTCATCGATCGTATCGGATCTGAGAACAAGCGTGTGGTCAAGCAAATCAGCAACTTCTTCACATCTTGCCTGATCAGCGTCAACCAGTTTTATCCTCCCTGCTCCCTTTTTCTCCAGTTCTCTGGCGATCTCCACCCCAACCTTAGACGCGCCGAGGATCATGAAACTCTTGGTAGTCGTCGCCTTCAATCCGAACATTTTCATTAAATCGGGGATGCTCTCCGTAGCCGCGAGAAGGTAGACTATGTCATAGGGGCTGAGAATGTCCTTCCCTCCCGGGATGATTATCTCGGAGCCCCTGAATATGGCCGGTATCAGGAATCGCTTGTCTGAATGTTCGGCCCTTAACCCCATCAGGGATCGACCCAGCAATGGGGAATCCACCGATAGATGAAACCCGAAAAGCTTTACGCGACCTTCCGCGA
Organism: uncultured Desulfomonile sp.; assembly: GCA_964542775.1. Lineage (GTDB taxonomy): Bacteria > Desulfobacterota > Desulfomonilia > Desulfomonilales > Desulfomonilaceae > CAITZA01. The sequence continues at coordinate 1,054 of CAZIVV010000150.1, read as the reverse complement.
AGTCCACCACGTCGGTAGCCGACGGAACCTGAAGCACCTGCAAAAGCCTTGTAACCGCCTCGCGTTCGGGACTTATTACCAGATCGATTCCGAAGTTCCTGCTCGCCGCTACATCCGGTCTCTCGTAATCCTCAAGGCGCCGGAGTCGGGCCACCTTCTTCAGGAACGGGTTCATCAGTCCTGCCATCATGCAGGCTACCAGATTCACTTCATCAGAATCAGTAACAGCCACAAGCATCTGTGCGCTACCGATATTTCCTTCACGAAGCGCCCCAGGAGATGATCCGCGCCCCAGAATGGTCTGAACATCCAGGTTCTCGGAAATAAAACTTACCCGTTCAGGATTCTGGTCTATAATCACCACATCCTGTTTCTCAAATGACAGACGACGGGCCAAATGATAGCCCATCTCTCCCGCGCCTATTATCAATATGCTCAATATTCTGCCCGCATTCTGGATTTAGGGAAGATTACATTTGGAGGGGGGTATAAGTCAATCATCGTCATTCATTGTGCGATCCTGTTCGACTAAATGGCATCACTACACAATGTTCAAACACTGAAAAGAAAAAAGCGGCGCCTGAAGAGAAAGGAAGAGAAGACGCCGCAAGATACATGTGACATAAAAATTTGTGGTGATTGAGCAGTGCGCTGAAATATGATCTCTGCTTTGCGCTTGAAAAGCTAAAGTCAGATATTTACTTCAGCCTTAAAAAACCTGACAAGGTCCGCCCCGGCGCCTTGGAAACTCCGAAAGCGGACCATGAAGATTCAGTTCAATCAAAACCTAGAAAGTCACCTCTACCGATCCTTCAAAAGCGTTAATAGCGCTCTTGCCAGGAGCATAGCTGTTGGTGATGTTATTTGATCCCATGGCCTGGTAAGCCTGGTCAAACCACTCACCGGGTTGCCAGTAAGCATAACGTGACCTGAAACTCATCCCTTCAAGAAGCTTCCAGTCGACTCCAACACCAATTTCCCAACCGATAAAACCATTATCGACGTAAGGGTTAGCGTTAGCCCCAAATCCATTGGCCGCCTTCCACGCTTGAGC
>CAZIVV010000149.1:0-25721 GCA_964542775.1 uncultured Desulfomonile sp. | reverse complement strand
ACCCAAATAAGGTGTTTTTCACTCAATTGAAAAATCTGTCAGACCGAAACAATGTGAAACTCACATTCAGGTTATATTATCAAACGTGATTTGACAATTGCATTAGACAGAACAAACACAAACTGGTGAAGGTTCTGAATGTATAGGCATAAGATGATTGCAGTATTTTACGCAACAAAGTTTATCTGTGGTTAGTGGTTTTGTCTGGATTGTTCTGTATAGACTATTGCTTTAGCGCCGCTGATGGTTAAATTAAGTTCGGCAGTATTAAGAACATTAGGCTGGATTCGAATGGTAACTTACGGCTTGGTAACAGCTTAATTTTTCAGGCAATAATTCTTTCCGTATTTGCAAACGACAACGGGGCTCAAAATTAACGGACAAAGGGGGCAAGAAATGGAAATTCTGACAGAATCCGAAATCAGGGCTTTGAATGAAGCGCTCGATGATGAGTACAAGGCGTTTGCCATCTACGATCAGGTCATAGCGGATTTTGGGGATGTATTGCCATTCACACACATTCGCGAGGCTGAAGAACGCCACATTCATTCGTTGAAAGTACTTTTTGAAAAGTATGGGTTAGAGACACCGGAGAATCCCTGGACAGGAAAGGCGCCACGTTTCGCAAGCGTTCAATTGGCATGTGAGGCCGGAGTGCAGGCGGAGAAAGAAAATGACGCCATGTATGAACGTCTCATCGGACAGACCGGGCGTCCGGACCTGATAGCGGCGTTTCGCAGGCTTCAGGAGGCCTCAAAGGAGCGTCACTTGCCTGCTTTCCAGCGATGTGTGGAACGTCCCGGCATGGGGCGGGGTCCATCAACCGCCAATCCTGTTGGTAGAGGTCAAGGCCGCGGTGGAGGACCTGGCATGGGCGGAGGCCGTGGAGCCGGCGGAGGCAGAGGCGCTGGCCCCGGGAGGAACAGGAGGGCCTGAACATGAGCGCTATAGCGGAGAAAGGCGGCGGATCCTTTAGTGGACTGAAGCTTTTGCTTTGCGAGAACCCGCTACCACCCATAGAAGAAGCCATTGCGGCGGCTCAGTCAGAGGCGCCGTACAGCAATTACTATACGGAACCCTATTCGGGCCCGTTGCGTAAACTTATCAGTGAGAGAGCCGGTGTTCCCGAGCGCCTGGTCCATGTTAACGCCGGATCTGAGCTTATCCTGCGCCAGTTATTTGACCGTTTTGGTCAACGGGCGCTTTTGCTGTCACCCAGCTATGTCCTGTTTCCGGAGATAGCCCGGAGTTACACCGAAACACTGCTTGACCCGGATCAAGGGTTTGCCTTCAACCTCGAGAAGCTTCAAGTCCCTGAATCAACTACAATTGTTGTCATAGTAAACCCGAACAACCCGAATGGTGGAGTGTTTGAAATGTCGCCGCTGCCTGGTCTGTTGAAACGTCACCCCGGTACGCTGTTCCTTGTTGACGAGGCTTTCATAGGCATGGCCGGTGAATCTGTGGCGCATCTGGTTCCGGATTACCCCAATCTGCTTGTCACCCGGACATTGTCCAAGGCGCACAGCCTGGCCGGTTTCCGGGTAGGCTACGCCATCCTGCCAGAATCCATAGCTGATGACCTGAACGGGCGCAATGACGCATATCCTCTGGCGCGTCCAAGTCAGGCCGCTGCAATAGCCACGCTGCTCCATGAGGAAAAGATCCGTGAACGGGCTGCAAAATTACGAAAATGGACCGAAGAGCTGGCTGGCCGGTTGCAAGGTCTCGGGGTAAGAACATTCCCCACACAAACCTATTTCTTTCTGGCGGATTTTGCTCCGAGAGACGCGACGCTTATTGCGCAACGACTTAGTGAAAGTAACATTCTGGTCAAGCCGCTTAACAATAAAAGACTCGGCAGCGGCTATATGCGCATCACAACTTCGCGGCCTGAGGACAACGAAAAGTTTATCGAGGCGTTGAAGCAGATCTTGTCTGCCACATAAAACCCTGACCCTTAATGACAACCGGTTGTCTAAACTGGTGAGGCCTCTTAAAGAAAGGAAAAGCATTTTAGACTCAAAAAACAGGGAGGATGGAAATGGAAGGCAATCAAGACAACTATGTGTGCGCCCACTGCGGATACACCGCCTCCGGTAAATTTGTTGGAGACATCTGTCCACAATGCGGGCTGACCTACTGGAAATGTGAGAATCCCAGATGCGGATTCATTCTGACAGCGCCGGCTCCTCCGGAAACATGCCCGGAGTGTGGCGAAAAATGTTCATTCAAAAATGTAACATGTTATTTACCCGAATGCGGCGGACCCGGGAACATTGACCCACGACTGTGATCCGGTTTCGGCAATCCCGAATTGCGAAGCTGCTGTTTGGGTCCCACGAATCAGCGAATCCCCTGGATATTGTGATCGTTTCCCAGATCCGGTACTCCAGGTGGATTCTCTAGCTTTATGAACCCTTAACAACGAGTCAGACGCCTTAGCGCCAATTTCGGGATGATACCCTTCTAAAAATTTTCCCATCAACCGCAACCCGGCATAGTGTATCCAGGTCTTTGAAAACATGGCGCCCCCGGGTAAAATCATGGCCGCAGGCCTTCCATGTCTGGGACACTACCGTTAAAGGATGGCGTGTCAGGTTTTTTTGAAATTTTGGGTGAAGACTCCAGCTTCCGGTGCTATAATCGTGATAAGTAGTAGAACGCCAGTTGTTGGGAGTCATGGTTGAGCTTATCAAGAGGTCGACAACTTCTGAGCTGATTTGCAAAGGTAAAACGGGATATCTCATGCATTGAAATTGCTGTTCTTGCGTTTTTCAGGAAAGGAGATGTCACAATGATCCCACGAAAAGTGTTGTTCTGTACCGATTTCTCGGAAAATTCGTCTGACGCCTTTGATCTGGCTGTTGATTACGCCAGCGCATTCAAAGCAGAATTGTATGTGCTTCACGTTCTGGAAACCTCAGGGATAGATCTACTGAATTTTTCCGATGCTCCTGATGTGGCTTTTCCATCTTACAGCATCAGCCTTCCCATAGAGGTCAAACAAGAGATCCAAAAAAGCGTTCATGACAATACCAGGAAAGCCCTTGACCAAATCAGACTGGAGGCTACCGATAAAATTAAAGAAGTCTCAACACATATCAAGGAAGGGGTTACATCCCTGGAGATCGTGAAGTTTGCAGAAGAAATTTCCGCAGATCTGATCGTAATGGGCACCCACGGCAGGACAGGTTTCAAACATTTGATCATAGGTTCGACCGCTGAGAATGTCGTCAGGATGTCAAAGTGCCCGGTTCTGACGGTAAAGCCGATGAACGCCATGGATTAGATTGACTGATTGTGGAACCATGTCGATACAATAAAAGGCGACACGAGAGAAGATTTCATGTCGAATGACAGAATGCGCCCGGGACTTTGGCTACTCTGGCACACCAATCATTTGTGGCGGATGCCACCCCATAATCCTTTCCGCCCTGCCTTTGCCTCATTCTCGATCTCTTCGAGTTCCTTTTGAGCGGGAGTCCTGTTCTTATCCCAATAACAAAGTCCCAGCCCCACAAGTTCCCTGTTCAGATTGATGTCACCATGATAGACCCAGGCCCAGTCAGAACCGTAGGGATCAAAGACGACGGGTTCGAAACTGACCGATTTGTCAAGAACCATGTCTGAAATGTATTTGACCGCCTGCTCAAAATAAGGAGAATTTTTCTCGGGACCCTTTATGCCATAGAGGCCGATCCGCGTCCTGATTCCCCTGTATTCAACTTCTATGGTCTGGGCGTCTATAACGTTGAAGACTATTGCAGTGCGTTTGAAAGGATAGGTAGAAACACAGAAACACTTGCTCAACGAACCATCCTTGCATTTGAAATAACCGGATTGTCTGTCGCAGCCATCTATCCCACCATGACGGGAACAACAGGAATTGCCCGATATGGCATGGCTTACAATTATAAGGGACATCAGGCACATGAAGTATAATGCCCTGATCGTTTTCATGACGAAGATTTCTTGTCTGGTGACATTTTTCCAGTCCCCGCAATTAAATGTTCAATGATTGATACCAGGCAAACAGCCAGCCACTTGTTTGCCCACGGTTAAGTTTTCTCAGTTCCAGGGCTGCTCGCTCATGACTAATACGATCATCCACCAGGTCCCTGTATATTTTCTGGGCAAGCCGACGACGTTTGACAGAAACGCTAACATCGAGAATCGACTCAATAATACTTGCCAGTTTAGGCAGAAATCCCTGTTGAACCGACGTTTTGAGATTTTCCCGTATGCTTTCCAGAGCAGAATTCATTCGGGATTCTATAATGGCTATGCTTGATTGAAATATCTCATTACGTGCAACGGGAAGTCCATGAAGAGCTTTCAGCGTTTCCTTCACCGTCTTCTCGCACAAAAGGTTATAGTCGCTAAATTCAGACAATTCATTCAGGCGCATTTCAAAGGTATCTCGCCCGCTTCTGTCCAGAAGGGCGCTGCATAGGGCGTGGCAGGTTTCCCAGGATTGCCAGGTGTAGACAAAATCCAGGCCTGTTCCCTTGATATTTTGCAGCCCCATAATTCTGTTCAGTAGTCCGGGAGGGGTATTGGAGCATATTATGTTTATGATCTGATTGCCTGAAGCATGGTAGTCATCAATAACAACGAACTTGTCCATGAACCATTTCGTCGCAATTGTTTTCAGGTCAGCGGCCAGTTCCTTGCGTTTATCGGATGATGTCCGCCTGATTTGATCCTGGAGTTGCAGGAATTCGGAAAGCAGCATTTTCTGTTTTTCAATGTAGTTCCAGACATCGATGGAAAGATCTTGGGGTATTGCGTTGTGGAATCTTTCTTTTAGCGCTGGAATATCAAGACCTGGATCGAAAACAGCCTGTGTGTTCTGGTCAGACCCCAGTCCCGACACAATGGCGTTGAGTCTTCCAAGGATGTCTCTTTCGCTGATTGGAACTCTAAGTCGTTTGGCCAGGCCAATCAGGACAGACTCGGACATGGCCGTATCTTCCGTGGCTAACTGGGAGACCAGGTTGTTGATAAGAATTTCCCATTCTTCTGAAATAAACTGCTTCAAACCGGAAATGTTTGACCCGATGAGAAAATGGTAATCAGCTTTCAAATCGTTTACCAGTATGGAAGCAAACATTCTTGATCTCGACAATCGGTCAGCCCGGTTGTTTACAATAGTGCTGATAAGGACATCAGGATTTACTGACATGTCTATATTGTCAAAACCCATCCTGACCCAGTTGCTTAGCGTGGCGTAACGCTCGTTGGCTGACATGCCATTTACAAACTCAAGGTATCTTCCAAGAACTTCAGACCTTTGGAAAGATTTCAGGACTCCAATGTCTGGAACGACACGGTCCGCCATTTCCTTGAGAGCAAAATTCGGGTCAATTCCAAGTTCCTTCACCAGAGTCAGAAGCAAAGAGATATTGCTGGGATGCTCCTCGTAAGGGAAACGTTCGAGCACATCCCTGGTTAGCATCCCGGCCTGTTTCCAGTCGGTCGATACAAACCTTGTCTGCAGTTTGTTCGAGGCATGCCTGAGGACTGGTTCCATTTCTCTTTCGGAAGTCACCAGAACGCTTTTTTTGGGTATGAATGACTCCATTGCGACTGGAATGTTTATTCCAGCGGGTCCCTGTATGTCTTCATGATCCGGGTACGCGTTTGTTAATGTGGCATAATCATCTACAGACCATTGTCTTTGGAGGATTTTTACAAACGAGGGATTCAACCCCATGCATTCCCATAAAAAGATCCTGCTTTTCAGCTTTTTACCCATGAGCATCATGTCATAATGCTCCCAGATAGTAGCCTTGTCATACGGCCTGAAAATGGACATTTCTCTGGCTTTACCAAAGGTATGGGAATGAAGGAACATAGCTTCACAGCCTGTAGTCTTGGCCATTAGGCTGTGTCCCAAAGCTTCAAACAAGGCTGTTTTAAGTCGCTCGACCCCGGATTTGCCTCTGGTCCCCCACCCTCCAATACTCAGGGCAAAACTTTTTCGAACCCTTTTGACGGACCACCGGACATAGATCAGTCGGCTTACAAAAAGTCCAAGAATTATTCCGCTTAGAATCCCCAACTGGTAAAGCGAATTCTCATAGGCTGAAAAGAAATAATCTCTCAGTCTCGTCCACATCAGGGCAATATCGGTTCCTGGAATCGCTGGGAAAAATCGTAGCACATCTCTATCATGCAGACGCTCTTCCCTGATCGTCCTGTGGCCTATGAATCTGCATTTCACTCCTATCCGGTCGAGCGCTTCGACATAGGATTCTGGTCTGGCGTCGATTGCGTCATCCCAGTTCCTCAGTCGCGCATACTGAGAGAAACGAAAAATCAGCTTTAAGCGGGCCTTTAATCTGCCAATCAAAGACCGTGGAGGGGTGACCTCGGTGATTCCTTCCGCTGTGTATAACTTTAGTGGTGATTGACCCAGAAGGTTAGAACAGGCGGTTGCTACGTGATCTACCAGAGGAAGATAAGGACGCCAGCTTCCCTCGGATTTCATGTATAGAGGTTCACCCGGAACTCTTGTCTCCGTGAGTTCGCAGCAGACATTGGATGGAGCCCTGAGCTGAGCCTTCGATATCCTTCCAAGCGTGTGGCTGAAACCTTGACGCTTGTCAGGCATGGGGTTACGAAGCTCATGAATCAGCCTCCAGAATCTGAAACCAAAGACCTCACCTCTTGTAATCCTTACGCCACGGAAACATGGGGCCACATTTAAATCCAGATCATCCTGGCTCAGGCATGAAAGAACCCTCCCAAGCGTCTCATCATCAACCGCGCCAAGTTCAGACAGAGGGATTACGACGGATTCACCCATGCCAACATTCTGCAGGCGCCTGGCAAGCCTGCATTTGAGTTCGCGGGCTACAGGATCGATGGCTACAAGCATCAGTTCCCGGGCCATGGCGGCTCGTCTCCTGACGGTCAGATCACTGGACGTTTCATGAAGATTTTCTATGGAATCAAGCACGGACATACACAGAGCGCCGGATTCATTACCATGGCCGTTTTCTGAAAGGCGCTCGACTAATGAGGAAACAGTTTCCAGTCCTGTAAGCAGGACAAATGAATGGCCTTCATTCCTGAAATGCTCTGTAAAGAATCCGGATAGATCTTCAACGTATTCATTGGCGTCTGATATGGAATCCAGACTGTTCAGCGCATAACTTCTGACTTCGTGGGCATCGTCGCCTATTGCAATCCTCATCAAGTGAGTCAGAAGGCCTGGTCTGTGACTCTGTATCCCGGACTCGTTAAATTTTTGGACAATCATGGATACGAGCCCCTGACGAACATAAGGGCTCGGGTCATTAGCGACAAGATTTATGATGTCATGACTTTGCCTGTCAAGATCAGTATTGGAACCCTCAAAAGACAGAATTGCCCTGCGGAGGAAAATGTTTTCTCCCCCAACCGGCTGATCAAATATCCGCTGGACGCTCGTAAAATAACTGTTTGTATCGATGATACTCAAGGACTTCAGGGCTTCAATCCTGACCCAGATAGCATCAGAACTGTCAAGCGCCGACCTGTAGATCAGGCTCAGGGATTGAGGGCTTAATCCATTGGACTCTTTAAAGAAAGAACAAAAGGAGACCACAGCGTGCAGACATCTGTATGTTTCTACACGGACCCTGCTATCACCATCGTAACTCATCAATGAGTTAAAAAGCTCCAGAAAGGGGGCTCTACGCCAAAACTTTCCGATCGGAACATCTTCGCTCTGGATGGTCATTGATTCATTTACAATGCTCTTTATTCTCCCGAGAAGGAAGCAGATCTGGTATTCGGATTCGCAGATTTGCTTCTGAAGACGCTCGAGGACGGTGTCATAACCAAACCATCTTCTGAATGCATCTCTGTCCCTGTTCAGATCTCTCCCTGATGATCCAAGTAATTTCGCAAGGTTCATGATCTGTTCGATTTTGTGATGCTCGGAGAAGGCTTTCAAAAGTTTCACGTCATATTCGGATCTAAGTTTTTTAAGGCGATCGATGGCGTTTGCCCGTTTCCCGATTTCCCAACCGAGAAAATCCAGCAGACTCTCTGTTGATCTTCTGTTATCAAAAGTTGACTTGGAGATTTCCGGTGGACGGGCGCCAGAAGCGTAAAGTGTGACAAGTTCCGTGATAAATCTGGAATGTATTTCTTTTTCCGGTTTTGTTAGACCAGATAACAATAATTCGCGCATTTTTTCGGCAATGTTCATCATGAACAATCCATCTTCTCCAGGATCAGACGTTTTGAGGTCATTCGTCAGCCTGTTCTAGGAACCACCGGTCCGGAGCATTATCGGGGCGAAAATGTTTTCAGGACTGGGCGACAGTTTGTTATTCGTGATTTGTGGAACGTTACGTTTTCTGATATTTTCAAAATTGTCTTCTCCGGATCGAAAATCCCTGAGTCCTCTGCCCTCGCCAAAGAAACAGGCCAGCGATATGTAGCCCGACACATCCATTTTATCGAAATCAAAATCGGTCTTGCACAATACCCGCAGCCTTTCCTGAGATATCATCCATTTGTCGCAGGCGAGCTCAACACCAAGTATGTGCCGATCGCTGGATTTGTCGCGGCTGGCGTTCACAAAATAAAAGGAATACTTGTAGCTTACATCCAGTTGAAAGCGGCCCAACAGTTGTTTCCAGCCTGTTTCAACTTTAAGGTTGTCATAATCAACAGGACTCAGATTAGGGATCGTCTGGGCTGAAATCTTTGAAAACCATATTGTGTCAAGCCACGGTTTATACATGAAATGTTCACCAAATTTGACGCCGGATCTGTGTTGAGACTTGTATTTGGTGAAGACATCGTCATCCAGCCACCATGAGGGGTACTGAGTGTTGGTTTCCATACTAAGGATTCTTCCAAAGATTGATATTGAAGGCAGGTGAAAAAACCTGGGGGTAATCTCACAGAACTGAGAGACGCGACCTTCAATGGTCCCGCAGTATTCGGCGCTACCGCCTCCGAAGAACCCAAATGTCCTGGCCGCGGGTTTCTGGACGTACAGACTTGCATCGACGCCAAGATTCCATGAGAAATTTCTCGGGTAGTAGGATGCGTCAGCTAAGAATGCCATGGTAGGCCCACCGGTTTCTCTTACCCGAGACAGAACGGTCGCGTTGTAATAACCTGGAAGATATTGGTCAAAATATCTGTAGGATGCGGCCATCTCGACGAACTTTGCCTCATCAGGCTTGGATCCGGGAGATTCCTCGGGTGAATTACTGACCTGAATGGGCTCGTCAACATCCCTTGGCTTACGATAGGTTGAACTCAACGACCAGGTTCCATACTGCTGCCTTCCAAGTCGATACTGGTCTTCAAATTTCACCAGCCCGGGCTCGAAAGATGACCCCACGAAAAACACAGGTCCTGGAACAGCCTCAAAGTGAAATTCGACCGGGCGGGCAATCGTGAGGTCCTTTTGTGATGTAGCCAGTATTTTCCTGTGAATCCTGAAATAAGCCTCCTTCTGACCCTCTGAAGGGCTTAGCCGCAAATCGTGTTTACCGTGTTCGAAAAATCGGTGGGAAACTATCAGATCGTCACCCCTGAGTTCATCGACTCTGACCCATGAAGGGCCCTCGATTTGCGCGATTACGGGGCGCTGATGTGTGGCCACGTAATAAAGACGCTCATCAGGCTTGGTAACTACCAGGTCCAGGCATCTTCCATCGGGGTTCTTTTCACAGAAGTTGAGCCCCAGGAACTGGTTGGCATACTTGGATCTTATCCAGACTGAAACTCTGTGCCGTCCAACTGGAACAACCACCGGCAACGTTTTTGAGGGGTTTAGTCCGGAAAGAGTCAGTTCTCTGGGTTTTTCATCGTCAATCTGAAACATCAGTTTCATCTCGACAGGCGGAAGGAAACGCAGATCCATCAGAAAGAATTTTATTTCAAGATTGGATGGCTTCAGGTTTTCCATGACAAGGACGGTTTTATCGAAACTGGCTACGACTCTTGCCTTTGGATCGATCGGTTCAAGGACAGCTTTCCTGACCCTGAGCGAATCTCCTTCAGGCTTCCATCCTTCGAGCGTTTCGAACTTGAGGCCAGCTGAAGCCTTAACAACGCTTAACGGCTCCCATGCTGTTTTTTCAGACAGCCTTGGCAACAAACTCCGGATTTCTGGAGTATCGGGGTAAAGCTGGCATAGCTTCTGAGCTCTGGCTTCGGCCTCATGTAACCGGGCTGGCTGGGTTTCGCCCCAGTAGACCAGTAAGCTCATTAAATCAATGACATCTTTGGGGTCGTCGCTGTCAGACTCTCTGACCGCCGAAAGAAGGTCTCCTTTCCCAAGAGCAATGGCTCTGCGTCGGGCCAATGTGTTCAAATCCATGAGCTTGCCATGCTTGGCGCTTCTGGCCATCGCAAGTGACTCCCAGTGAGAATTGTCCAGAATGAGGGGAGCGCGCTGTTTCCAAACCGACTGGAACACCATTGTGTCACAAATGTATATTGGCTTGGATTCACAGGGAAACGGTAAAATGGTCAGACAGGTTCTTCCCAGACATTTCAGTCTGTCTGTAATCCCTAATGGGTCCGCTCTGACAGGGCCCCTCAGCGCAGCTCCAACGGTTTGCGCCGTAAGTTGCGGTAAAATCCCCAGATTTATTTCCGGACGCAGAGATTCGATGTTCACTATCACTGGTATATTTCCAGCGTGAATTTTGAGATTGTGAGGCCCGGGGCCGAGGCTTAGTGTCTTTTGAACCAACTGTCCCGGTCTGTGAGCGGAGTCTCCAACTATGGCCAGTCCTTCACTGGGCATATTGTTGTTTATGGGCGCCACGTATTTCTCTTCGCCGGACCTGATCTGAACCCAGCCGTTAACAGGCATTGAATATCGACCTGAGTGTAAGGGCCTGGCCGATACGCGAATCTGAACAGGACCGTAAACAGTGGCGTGGACCGGTCGACCCGACGTGGCTTTGAATCCCTTGAAATAAAGATCCCGGGGCACGCTGTAAAGTGTCACTCCACCATCATAGTCATTTACGGCGTCAGTTTCATCAGACCATTTATAAGGGCCTGGATGGTTTGCCTGCCACGCCTCCCATTCAGTAACAGCGCTAACGCGCTCTGGAAACGAACAGGATTTTAGTTGGGCCTGTATCGCAAGACCAGAATTCATGGCATCAGCATATCCTCTTCCTAACTCTCCGGATTCCGATAACAATTTGGCTGCTGGGCCATACATCCCAACTTCCGAACTCTTGAATGCCGACCAGTAACTGCGTTCGGCCGGGTCGGCTATCTGTTCAATCAAACGGTTGTATACATTGAACCAGCCAGCATACCGGGAGGAACGCAGCAAGTCGCCTATAGGCCTCTCATCAGGGGGAAGCGCCGAGCCGGCCATCAGCGCCAATTCGTAATGTCCATTCAACAGCAGGATGGAACATAGTTCCCTGATAGCGCCAGTCTCAGGCCGCATCAGGACTTCTGTCGCGTAGAGCGATAGCAGATTCTGGGGGTCGCCTGTCTGTTCAAAAGCGGCCCTGTACATCTGTAAAAGTTCGCTAAAAGCTTTTTTGGAAAGATCAACGTTTTTGTAGGCGTCAGGTTGAACGTAAAGATGACGCAGAAACATTTCAGCAAGGTACATTTCACCAAGATTGCGCAGACATTTTGTCATCATGAGCGCTGCTTCCGGTTTGTCGGAGTCCCTATCGCTGTGGTAAATTTCGCCCCATTTACCCAGGGATATAAGCCACTGACCCTTATTCTCAGCCTTCCGGGCGCTTTTAATAAGTTCTTTCACCTGAGAGGCGCTCAGTCGATCACCCCTTTTGCCTGAACCTGGCAAATTCTTCATGGATTCCTTGACAGGCGCTACAAAGGTTGTCCTGTTGGATCTCAGCAGATACACTAGCGGCATCCAGAAGCTCTTCAAATCTTCCTTCGCGAGCTCGGACAGATTAAGGAAACCATGTCCCAAACCCTTTCGGTTAGACTGATCGCCGGCCGGTGTTGTGAGCGATCTGACAAATGTTGTGTAACAGAGGTCTCCACAACCCAGAAGACTATTTGCTTCAATATAGTCTCTTTCCGACATAACGAACGGGTTAGACTCTCTATACTGTAGGGATAGCCTCACGGGACATGCGTTTGGGCCATTGGTCAGGGCAAAAACCTCAGTTACCTCGGGAGGCAGATTCAATTCAAAGCTGGCTGTGTCGATAAGTTGCGCAGGATAGCGCCGTTGGCTGAACGGACCACCCAGGGTGGTGAAATCCTGACCGGGTCTGTTGATTCTCAGGAGCTCCAAACCCGCTTCGCCTTGAGATATTTTATAGGACCTGATTGGAGATTCGGACCCTGGCAAGAGTCTGAATGCAATCGTTTCGCCTCCGACCATGTTTATAATAAAGTCCAGTATGTTTGGACTTTTTTCTACCGTGACCCTGAGCTTTGAGGGAGCGTATCTCTTGGGAATATAGTAATGAAGTGGACTTCCCTGGACCGCTGATGCTTTTGTTGGCTGGCAATTTGCCCCATTTGAAGCGGGCAGTGTCACAAAATAGCCTGAAGCGAGCCTATCCAGGTAAGAATTGGTATGCCTGGACGCAACCACCAGATCAGGTTCGTCAAATCGCTTAAGGTGGCGATCAACAAACCATGCAAAAATCTGTCTATCGCGTGAAAGTTTATTTGAAGGGACAAGACTTCTGTAACCTGTGTTGAAGCCTTGGAATTCCTGGGCCTTATCCCGGACTTCAGGAGCGTCGGGTCTTTGTCGACCTGATGACTCCAGCAGCGATGAGCCGACCAGCGCTCCCTGGCGCTTGCTATTATCCAGTCTAAGATGATCTGAGACTTTTTCCAGTTCTGCGGCCGGGACTTTAGGGGTTGCGACGATGACTTCCATATCCCTGTCATCCAGTCCCCAGGCTGGAATACGGGATATTAACGGATTGATGAAGCTTCTGGCTTCGCGGGCGGTAAACTTTGGCTGGTTCATGGCGGCAAACAGATAACCAGGATCAGATTGCCTGAGGGCCCTCACAATAACATCTGCCGTGGGTATAATGGTAACGGAATGGCGCCCGCATGGTATTTCAAGGAATCCGCGCCTGAGACGGCCCAGAACCTGTGCGCAACCTTTCACGAACAGGGTCTTGCTAATTTCAGGAGCAGTCTCCGATTCCAGAATGGCAGTATTCTTGCCGTCAATAGCGCATTCAAAGCGATAGTTATTAGTAAGACGGTCTTCGGAAGGACAGACTATCCTGCTTTCAATCGCTAGCCGGCACGGACCTTTGACCTCAAAGGTCACGGGCACATTGTTAGCGAGACGGAAAAACTTCTCGGATCCACACTTGTCGCTACGCTTTAGTTTAACAGGAGAAGCCGGCAGGCATATCTGGGTTCTATATGGCGCAATCTCCTCAAGAGTGTCCCTTCTGGAGATGAAGAGCGCCAGGGTCAGTTCACAGCTCGCATTAAGGGGCAAGGATACTGAACACATCAGGGGGCTGGGTCCATTTGGGGACATCAGAAGAGATTTGCCATCGGTTGAAATCTGAAGCCCCAGATACGCATGCAATCCAGTGCCGTTAGATGCTGAGACTTCGACAGAACCAGGCGCCAGAACCCCATCGGGATTCAGTATTCGCAGCATCTCGTATTCGGGGAGCATCACATTCACACATGAACCCGGCTTGAGCGTCACCGTGCTCATTGCATGCCTGAAGCTGTATGAAGGTTTTACTCCCGATACCCACACAGGATCCCTGTCGACGTTATCCCAACGCAAAGGCTGTTCATATTGCTGTAGCAGCAACAATTGCGCATCATCGAGGTCTGCTAGTCCGATCCCTGAATTTCCAGCAACCAGTAACAACAGCCATAGTATTGAAACTGCTCTTTTCACAGGAGTGTTTCCTCCGTGCTCTTGATGAAAGCTTTGCGCAGATCCTGGGCTGTCTTGAGTTTCTGACGGATTTCATAACTCAATTCGATGTGAACAAAAGTTCTCCTCCCCATATTTCTCAACAGTTGACCGCAAATGTTGCTTGTAGCGCCCAACTCCTTGATATCAAGAGGATAAATTCTGACCACTCCGACATGGCTTTCTGAGAGGCGCTTTCCGAGATCCAGTATCTCCTGACGAGGTTTGTCATCTCCGGCGCTAATAATGATGTCTGCAGACTCGCCGGCCTGAGTCCTGCGCTTGCTCCCCTCAAATCCGTGTATCTGAATTTGATAAGCTTCGGGGAAAGCCACGGCCATGGCTCTGGTAAGAGCTGTCAGGTAGGTTCGGGGCAACCTCGCCAGATCACAGGTCACATTAGAAGGCTCTCCTTTGGGATGCCTCCTCGCAGTATTCCAGGCCGCCGCATAAAATGTTCCTTCCAGATAGAAGTTCAGACCGATGTTTCCTGTTCCCTGGTCACTGAATCTGTGAGGCATTACCAGGTATCTTTTTTTGTCAGTGACCTCCCTGAAGGCATAGAATCCCCTTCCCCGCTTCCGTTTTGCATCCTCCATCAGAACTATAAAGCTGGAACCATCGTGTTGAGCGTGAACAAGGTTGAAACCGAGCGCTGACCACGCCGACGCAAGATCACTTCCGGTTTCACCCATGACAAGCCTTGTGAAAAGAGCCTGCGCCTGTTCGATTTCTCCGACTGCAGGCTCTTCACAGTTTCCGCCTGCGGACATCTCGTAAAGCGATGTAACATCAGGCTTTCCGGATGTAGTTACCTCGGACCCCAGAGCCACTGAACTGAAGATCAAAGCTAGCATCAGATTAAAAAACAGTGTTAGAGCCATCTAACGTCACCTCTTCACGAAATTCTCTCTGTTCGAATGTTCCAGGGAGAACCCGGGTCAACTCGAGATAGTTGGCAGCCCCATCCTCCAGTTCCACTTTGATATTGTAATTGCCAGGTGGGATATCCCCATGAACCGGGAAAAACATCTTCTGACCAGGTTCCAGATCACAATCGGGGTCGTTCAGAGCGGGACAGGGACCCCCGGATGACGGAGTAACCCTGAAACGTCTTTCGAGGATCGTCAGATCTTCCGTTGGACCTTCGGACTGGTCCTGGGGAACGCAAAGACGGACCCGGATGGTTGAGCGCCCTGAATGGCCAAATGGGGCGTATAATGTCAATGACAGGATTTCGTCTTTGCTTGAGCGCTTGAGATACTCTACATCCATCTTTCCGTCAGAAAATATGTTTGCGAAACGCACCTCGTTATTAATTTCACTGGATGCAATATGGTTGATCAGAAAGGAAACGTCATGTTCATCCGAGTCTATTTTCAGACGATGATATCCGGAGTTTACTGGCGGTAATCTGAACATTCCTCGCAGCCCGAATATTTCCGCATTAACCAGGGGCAGATCATCAACCCAGACCTTGAATCTGAGGGGAGCCTGATCATTCTTTCTGAGAAATATGATCGTGGGCGTTATGACATTCAGGTCGCAATCTGATTGTAAATTAACAGCGACCTGCTCTCCCTTGACGACTCTGGTGAATCCGGAAACCAGCGATTCCTGCCGGTTGTAGGAAAGAGCCTTATCCTGGTTGACAAGTATGAACTGACCGCTCCATGATCCCTTTGGACGAAATTGTTCCCACCAGAATCGACCGGCCAGAATGTCCGGGTCATCCTCTGGTGGCCTCAACTGAATTTTTGCCAGAATCGAGTTTTGAGATTTAATCAGGTTTTGTTGATCAAGGGGACGAACGTTGAACCATTCAGGCTCTCTTGTGTTAAGAAGCGTGCTCTCCTGAAAATAGTCCTGAGGAACATTGGTTTCTTTGATGAGATCGTTGGGTCGGGTGTATGCGGTCGCTGCGACGGTTCCCTCAGAAGTCAGTTTTATGTAAGGGCTTTCTGCAGGCAACCTGAAATAGAAGGAGTGTGGATCCGATATTACGGCCTGATAATAGCCTGTTAACCCCAAGTCGTATGATGAAGGGATAGAAGAGAAACCCAGTTTTCCCTCTTTTACAGTTTCTCCTTTTAAGCCCAGAATGGCATAATTTACAACATGATTACGCGCCAGAGCGGCTTCAAACAGCGTCCTGAAATCAAGCCTCAGTGGCGTTACTGAGCCTTCTGAATGCGCAACCTTGAAAACGACGCTCTTTGAGTTGTCTATTACATAGGTCCTGACATAGAGTTGTTCAGGAATGGCTGCCTGAGAGCCATTTTGTGAAATCCAGGATGGCGTCACAACCATGGGTGTTTCAGACATTATTTCAAGCAGGCCACCTTCAAAGCGCCCTTCCCACGTGAGCGCCAAACCGTTCCAGGGGAGACTTAAACTTTTTCGATCGGTAATCTCAGGGCCGTACCAATTGATTGTCAAGGTTGAGTTCTTAGCCGCTTGAGACGGTCCTACATGCGAGAATTCCAGTCTTACATTTCGTCCATCCTCGGGAATGGCCAGCGTTCCCCTTAAACTGGCATTAACCAGAATTCCTTCGGGTATAATGGGATCTTCTATCGGTACAGACTCGATGTCCCTGATAACGTAGATTTTCCTGGCTATGAAGTCGCGCCCCTGAATTCCCTCAGGGCTCAGTGGGGTCCAGAACTGGCGCATGAGGTTTTGCTTTTCAATTTCTGACAGCATTTCAGAGGGGTAAACATTTCCTTGAGACAGAACATCCTTTTGTCTTTTGGTGATGCGCATCCATTGAAAATCGAGTTTTCTTTCAGACAGGCGTTCCTGATTGTAAGCTCTCAGCACAACGCTGGATATGCCGTGGTCGAATGACGCAAGTCGAAAACGAAGTGTCACAGACTTTCCGGCAAGAGATAACTCCTTGGTGTTGATAACGAAAATTTTGCCATCCGCCGGTATTTCAGGGGAGTCAAGATAAAACGCGGCTGTAAGACCCGGTTCCATGCTTTCAAGTGAAATCCTTGTCAATCCGGTCTCGAAGTTATATTGCCCGGATTTGACAGGTTTGTTGGAGTGATTGTCCAGGATCTCCCAGTCAAACGCATATCTCCAACGAGCTCCAGGATCATTCTCATTGACTCCAACAAGATTTGCGTTGGTAACTATCTTTATTTTATCCGAAGCTATTGGAACTACAAAAGATATCCAATTCTCCCCGTTTAACTGGTACCCCCAGCTGATTTGCGAAAATGGAACCAATGAATTTAGTGGAGAATGAATGGCGTCAAATCCGTGAAAAAGACCTAGAACAAGATTTTTCAGGCTTGTTGTCGCGTTGAACGCCTGGGTTTCTCCGGGGCCTCTGGATGCCGAAATTCGTTCATCTGTCAAGTCGCAACCCGCAAGCAGATGAACCAGAATGGCGATGGCCAGTAAAAGGGATCTTGAAAACTCCAACTTGTTTTTCATTTCGCTACCAACCATGCAAAACGTGAATTTACGAACTCTTGGACCACCATCCTGTCCAGGACAGCTTCGTTGAATTCCATTATGGTCGAGGGATTAAGAGGCAAGAGGTTAGCTACAGCCAAAAGACAGTCATCATCAGATCTGACGAGCATGAAACTTTGCTTTGAACTGATGTCGATGAGTCGTTCGAAATTGTGGTTTGTGAATTGATTGAGGAGCTTGCTCAGGCAGACAATATCACCTGTTTCCATGTAATCGCCCAACACGCGAATCATCGCCGGTGGAATCTGGGCGCCCGAAGCGCAAGGTTTAGAATCGGTAATTGTTTGAAACAGATCGGCGTGATTCGTACCTATGTTCAATGCGTCAAACTGCTGATCCTGAATTCTGTTCTCGGTTTGTTGCTCGTAGTATTTGCGTGAAGTTGACGATACCCAGACCACTACGAATTCTTTGTTTGTGGATTGATCGAGGTACAGTGATTGTGTTATTCCTCCGACTTCGTATCCAACGACACCTGGTGATCCATCTGCAAAACCGACAGTGGACTGGTCTTTTTTCAGAATGTCTACAAGATGAACCATCAGAGGATCGAAGCCCGAAGGTGTCATTGTCCCCTGTTTCAGGGATATTATCTTGTCAAGATCGGTCGGAGCGCGATCCGGTCGGTTCCCAAAGGCTCTGCACTGAACCAGGAGCATGTTCTGGTTCAACGATTCCCTGTTTATGACCTGATTTACCAGATTGAAGAGATTTACCTTGTTCTCAATGCGGATTATGTCGGAACTTCCATCGACATTTGCCAGAGGATGTGAGCCACCAATTAGCAGAGCCATGGCCTTCAGTTGGTCGAACAGATTAACCCCGAACTCGAAGACGTTCAGTTCTGAAATGGGCCTCGGAATCTGAACAACATAATTCCCGGAAGGCCCCATACGGAAGACGTAAGTGCCCCAGAATCTCCTTCTGGAAAGGTCCTTGCGCTCAGCGAGTATGACGTAGTC
The DNA here is from genome assembly GCA_964542775.1 of uncultured Desulfomonile sp. GTDB lineage: Bacteria > Desulfobacterota > Desulfomonilia > Desulfomonilales > Desulfomonilaceae > CAITZA01. The sequence goes on along the minus strand of CAZIVV010000149.1, from coordinate 7,373 downwards.
TACCCCACTGGTCTTGTCACGATATCTTATGAACTCGTATCCAACAGAACCAGCCAGATGTGACAGCGCATTCAGTTTCTGAATCCCAAAGGTGGTCCATCCATGATCATCGTAAAGATCTGATTGATGTCTGAGGAACTCACCCAGAACCTCTCGATCTAAATAAATCAGGTGATCGAGGGTCGCTTTGACGTATTGATCGGAGCCTCTTCGAGGGAATTCCTCTTTTTGTTCCAGTATCCAGTCCTGCAAGTAGCCTACGATACTTTGATTTCTATTTTCCTGCTGGACAGACGCCTTCTCCTGTTCCGGACTCACGATCAGCCTCATCAGGCTGAACCTGTCAAGAACCAGTTCCGCAAAACCCGATGGAACGACATCTCTGAGTGTGTTTGAAAAAGGTGGGTTTCCCCACTCGACGCGCAAGGCCCCTACGATTTGTTTGAGGTTGGTGAGACTTAATCCCTCTGGTATTTCTTTTCTTATCCAGATAGTGGATTCCAGCAAGGCTGAAGTCCCCTGTCCTGATTGGCCTGTTTTAGTGTTAGAACCAGCCTTGCTATCTCTGGAGGCTCCCCTCACCTGAAGAATGCCCCTGGATCCCATACTCCTGTGGAAGATCCCAAACATGGTGGCCTGATTCGCAAGCACATCAGAAGCCCCGTCCGGAGAAGTTGTCCTTGAACTGCCAGCCAGGGCTAAAAATTGCGCTCCCAACTCGGTGAAGATTCTCAACCCGGCGTCCGATATCCCCCATTCCTCGACGGGAGACGGTATTTCGATCAGAAGGTTATTTTTTGCCGACAGATTTATGACAAAGGTTCCCCAACCATGCCTTGGATCCATTTCCCTGATTAACAGAAAGCCATCGGACAGGAGTTCTGTTTCGAAATTGATCATTTTAAGAAGCTTCACACCATTAGCCAGGTCCCCCGCTTCACCTGTAGTCAGGTATGTCCTTATATAATCAAGAGATTGGGCAAAAATGTCTGTTTCATGAGGTAAAGGGGATTTATAAGAATCAGGAATTAGAGTTCGGGTTAGTGTGGTCTTCTCCTTACGTATGATGTCCTGAAGATTTTCCGTTACCGGTTTTACAGCGCCCGTCTCCAGTCCCGATCCTGATAAGGCTCGAAGGTTAAATAAATTGGGCGCCTGTTTGAGTCCAAAACCTACTATGGTCGCCACCAGTAGAGCTATCAGGGAAGTCTCCAGCGTTGCGAGGGTGACTCTGGCCACTATCTTTTTGTCATACATCCGAATGGCCATCAGAGTCGTGAGTAAATAACCAAAACCGAAGTAGTCGGTGACCTTGTGATCCGGGAACCAGGCCACGATTACATGCGCCAGGGCAAGGTGATAAAAAAAACCAACATTAAAGAAGAACAGGATTTTCCTGGCTCCCTCAATGTTTGCATTCTTGAAAACAGGGATTCTGAGTAAAAGGGATGACACACCAAGAATCAGAAATGATTCCAGAAAACTCCAGAATATTTTTTCAGGCTGATACCACTGAAGCGCAAGCAAAGACGGCACAAGAATCCCACCGAATTCCCAGCCATAATCCAGATTTACCCGCGAAGCCATAAACGCTGTAATGAGCAGTATGATGTAACATTTTGGACTGGCCAGTAAGGACTTGGCCACATCCATGTAAATGTAATTCAGGCTACCAATGTTATAGTTTGTAAATTCCATCAAACCATAACGGACCAGCAAGTAAGTAATCAGTATTGTGATTGAACTCTGCACAAGACCTTTGCGCAGACCTGGCTTCCACAGCTGGTTGGCAAGAAGCGATACCACGACAAGTCCGAAGCTATGGAGATTATTCCTGTAATCAAAGCCAGGAAGCCACGAGGAAGCCAGATACTCGCCAAACGGGGCAAGGATAAACGTCTCTAGCGTGAGTCTGACAATCACACTGACCAAAAAAATCGCGAAAAATCGGTCCCTGCCAAAAAGTCCACTTCCAAGATGAAACCGTGGAAAGTATTCTGACAACAGCATTATGATGGCATACGTTATGATAGCCTCGAAACCTATGACCATAACCGACACGGGTTTGAGAATCAGCAGCGGAGCCAGGTATCCCGGGACCACCAATCCACTGAGGACCCATCCAAACCTCAGATTCATGAAGCAACATACCCACACACCCAGCCATACGCTCGTAGTTACGGCTCCTACTGCCGTGCCTTCAGGAAATAATGGAAACCAGGAAAAATGTTCCATGTGCAATATGTCGCTTCTCAAGCTAGATTATATTTTGTGGTATTTTATCACAATAAATTAATAAAAATCAAATAAATATCTTTGTAAGCTAAACCATATTTTAATGTATTTTTAGTGATAATCTGCGGTATGTCTGGGAGGCTCTTCCAGAGATCAGACGTGTGACATGGCTTGAACAGACACTATGATAGCGCCCGTGTTCTGGTATGTTGCAAGACTTTGAATACTTGGAGGGTATGGATTACAGATCAGCAATATTAAAAATATTTTTTACATTTGATTAACAACTCAATGATTTTGTGAGCTTTATCATGAATGTCATTCCCTGCCCTATTACAGCCTGATATGTCAGGGAACCGTAACAATCGTCCAGAACTGTTTTGAGAATGCCGAGATTGTGGAATTCGTTCGGCGTATCCTGAAAACTTGGGTCCATATACGCCTTTAGGTCTTCATTCCTCATTCCGAATCCTGAGCTGCCCAGACTGTAAGATACAGATTCATCATCTTCGCGGATCCGGATTGACAGCGCGGTGTTTTGAAGAGCGTCCTTGATCAGTATGGAGAGAATGATCGAGAAGATTTCGCCAAGCTCTCTAGGTGGCGCAAGAGCTATTGGGGAGGTGTCAGGGCTTTCAATCAGAAAGGTCAACTGTTTTGCTTCTGCCTGGTCAATGATTGACGATTTTGCGTCATCGAACAGCTTCCGAACGTCTGTGGGTAAATATTTTATGTCCCGCCCTGACTCCTGAAAGCCCATAAACATTTGCAGTTCGTCCATAGAAGCTTCAACAGCGACCTTTTTTTTAGTCAGTTCGTCAAAAATGGAATGTTTGATGGCTTCTTTTTGAGAGGGATCGCAAATCTTTAAGCATATTGCCAAAAGAGAATCCAGTCTTTTTCTGATATGAGAAACTGAATGCTCTATGAAATTTTCCCTGATATTAATCAAGTCCATGGGATCTGAAACATCCCGTAACTGGACCAGTAATCCGTATAGACTGAATGGAGCGTTGGCTTCAATGCCGACCGCTCTGTCGAGTCCTCTGACGGCTTTGACTGACAATATGTAAGACCTGCCAAGTGTGTTCACGGATATGGTAGCGGGGAATTCGATTGCGTCTTCATGAAGAATAACATTTGTAAGAGCTTTTCTGATTTCCCCCGGATCCCTTTCTGAGAGACGAGCCACAACGTCCAGAGCTGTCATTTTATAGGGGTCAATTCCCACCATGTTTCCCAGATCGGACATTGGCGCATTGATGAGCAGCACTCTTCCAAAAATGTCCGTTAACATCGCAGGTGACCTGAGCGTGTCAAATGCAGATTCCAGGAGTGACAGATTAGCGCTTAGCATGTCTATGAAAGCTCCAATCTGTTCAGTTTGACGTTGCCTGGCCGCAAAGCCAAGAAATCTTCGTACCGGGTGGAGCCGTTCACTCTCCTGCTCTAGCCACGCTTTCCGCCTGTAAAGAATTTCACCGATCTGGACGGCAAACTTTTCGGCGGCCTGAAGCATCGCCGTATCGTCAGTCTGATCGGATTTTTGAATTGTAAACGACCAGAAACCCAGAATATTGCCTAAAAACGACAATGGAACAAGAAATTCTTCTTCATCTTCAGGAATTGAACTGAGAAACTCCACGACCCTGACGGGACCGTTTTGATTGATGGCTCTGGCGTACGGGTTTCGTAAAAAGTCCCGCCTTCGCTCCCGAACGTCCTGAAGTGACATGTTCAGTGACACAATTTCTTTCAAGCGACTTTCTCCTTCGATTTTCTCGAAGAAAATTGATCGCCTGGTGTTTAGGGTCTGGTTAACCATGTTGGCTACCTGCATCCAATGCTCTTTACTCCTGAAAAACGATTCCGGAATTCTGCCGGCCTGTGAACGTCCAGACCTCTCCAAAAGTATCTGCATCTCTTCCATGCGATCATATCGCGCATGTATGACCATGGCAAAAATCAGCGATATGACTCCGGCAGTCATGAGTTCAGATAAAGGAATCCAGACCAGGAAGTTTTTCAGAAATATCCAGGAAAACAACACGGACAAAATCACCATCACAGCTGCAAAAGCAAGGGATTTCAAAGGGCTGAACAGTTGGTAAACTAAAAGGGTCACGAAAACAGTCAAAAAAATGAGAAACAGTCTTCCGGTTTCTCCGAAACACCTTATGATTTTTTTCTCAACCAAGGTATCAAAGGCGTAAGCATAGAACTTTATTGGACTGATCCCTGATGAGCCTGATGTCAAAGGAGTTTTGAGGTCCGGAAAGTAAGGCGGTAATCTAAATCCAACTATTGCTGACTTGTCTTTGACCATCTCTTTAATGAGGTTTCCAGAAAGGACAGACTTGAGATCAACAGTTGGAATGCCAGCTTCTCCCCCTATAAAGTTTACCAGCGCGAACTGGTCTTCGATCTCCTGGGATCCCTGTAAATCCCGGGCCGCCAGGACGATAACGTGATAGTATCGATTTCCTGAAAATTGCCAGTAAGTCTGTATTAATCTATGAATTCCAAATTGTCCCGGAGGAATATCGGCCAGACCTGTTTTCAACGACTTGCCCCTTGCCTGTGATGGCTCGATTTCAAACGCCATCTTTTCGTCAATACTTTCCCTTTGAATCCTCTGTCTTCCGAAATAGACATTTTTGTTTCGTTGGGCTTTTTCATAAAATTCACTCGTGACTCCGGATGGCATGAACACAAATATTATTTGTCTGGCTCCCATAGCATCCAGTCTGTTCAAAGCTTCAAGCCAAACACTGTCTCCAGCGTCCAGGTCCTGATAATCACCCTCGATCAGAAGGCAGTTGCTTTGATATGGCTGTTTTGATCCGCTCATTTGTGTGAACAAATCGTACGCGGCCCAATTCAGAGGACCAAAGACCACATTACTTAAACTGATGCCCCAAATGATCAATGTGATGAGAAGTCCAACATAGATAAGTGTGTACCTGGATTCACGCATTGGGTGTGCTCTCTTGTTCCCAAACAGGCCAAGACTAGGCGTGGAAGTTCAATAACGCGACATAAACATGTCTGCGCAAGGATGACGGAACATGACAAATAAGGACACGCTAAACCGGTTCGATTGGCCCAAGGGTGGACGCCAACAACATCTGGAGCTTCCTTTACAGTTGTATCGAACAGTTGGGGCCGACTATTGTTGAAAAGTTGAACCAGTTTTCATGGCCGGGTTCAAAGACTGACGACTTCGAGCAAACTGACGCTTCCGAAAAAGAAGCTCAACGGTGACCTGGAATGGCAAACAGAGGTCATTCATGCCACTGCTATGCGAAGCCAGTCTTCATTCTATTGCCATTGAACCTGACGGACCATCAGTTTCTATGTCATGAGCCAGGATTGAATAAAGTTCAAAAACCTGAGTCTGAACCAGCCGAATGCATTTTTTGCGTTAAACAGCAACCAGGGAAACAGAGCCACGGTAATCACTCCATCTGAGAATACTGGAGTGATTGGGCCGGCGCCGATCTGAAAACATGAAGAAGACGATTAGCTTCAAGAAAATCACATGCCGCTCTTTCAGGGACACCTGCCCATTTTTGTCACTCCGGACAGGATAGAAGTCAGACACTGTAAATGTCATGAGTATACTATCTTTGTGTCTAACACTAATGAAAAAGTCAACTCCAATCATGACTTCGAGATCTCATCGAGGCACAACTGTTGCCAACATATATTTTTTGCCGCTTCGTCCAGCCTGATGGTGTGAGGAAGGCACGGGCGACAAGATTCCAGACCCGGCTGTCGTGGCTGATCTGCCTGTTGCGAGAGAAAAACCGGAGTCATCGGCACAATATCTTCCATATGCAAGACTTCAAGTCTATCTTGCATATTTTATTGTATTAATTTATGGGTTTGACATTTTTGGGGTGGCCAGACCTTCTGAGGAAGGCGATTCTCACTTCGGGAGATGACAAAAAGTCCAACAGATTGGCTGAGGAAACTCATCCTCAAAAGTTTTTGACGACTATTAACTACGCTCCCGGTCACATCATCAATCCGATTAATCATCCGATCCACGAAAGATTATATTATTGCTCCAAAGCTTGATGAACCTGTTGTTCTAAAACTTTTTTCATCCAAGAGTTAAGACTCAGTCCGGACGCAGCGGCTGCTGTAGCTACATCTCGATGAAGACCTGGACCTAGCCGGAGTTTAATCTCACCTGAATAAGTTTTATCAGGCTTCTTTCCCGATCTCTTGCATAGTGATAGATATTCTTCTATTGAATCCTTAAGCGCTTGTTCTAGTTCCGACACTGACCCACCCTGAAAAGTTACAACATCATTAATCCCCACGACATCACCGTGAAATAGCTTAATATCAGGGTCAAATTCGAAAACTCCAACGTAGTCTTTATATTTAAGAATGTTCATCAGGTTTAACTCCCGCATGGGTTAAAAAACGTTTTACACTTCTCACCGACCCCTTATCGGCTGTGGGTCTGGGGTGTGGTCTATGAAATACAGCGTAAACATCATTAAGAATGACTGTTATCCTTGAACCTTCAGCTTCCTTCACTGTAGCTCCTAAAGCTATTAACAGGCTTTCTATATCCACCCATCGAACTCCGGAATGGACAGGCTGAAGAAAAATATCTTTAAGCGTTTTACGCTGTTTAGTGTTCATGTCTCATGGTGTTACCTCACAACACCAGTGTCAAGTCTTTTATTATTACGAATTATGCATCCGGTCCACCCAGAAATTTGTCATCAAAATCCAGATATCTCCATAAAAGAAAATCTAGCAGCAATTTGATTCTCAGTACAGCAAGGGTGCAGCAAAAACAAAAAAAGCTACAGAATCCATTCTGTAACTTTTTGAATTTTCTGGAGCCGGAGATGGGAGTTGAACCCACGACCTGATGATTACGAATCAACTGCTCTACCACTGAGCTACCCCGGCCCATGCGTGCGAGGAAGGTAGAAAATAAATCAAACTGTGAGTATATGTCAACATAGAGAGAAATAAAACAGGAAATTTCTGCAAAGCTGGTTTTAGAAGCCAGCCACGGATATCGGAGCTGGCACAAAAGTGAGGATGAAAAGCGCTATTGCAGCATATCCTGTTAACCTGCCTGATTTATCCAGGGGTGTGAATTCGTC
>CAZIVV010000148.1:0-2300 GCA_964542775.1 uncultured Desulfomonile sp. | reverse complement strand
TTCCTGACCTGACGCCAAACCAAACCCCTTCTTTTTATCGGAATCATTCGCTCTTGGACTAAGAATTGCCTATCGGAGAGTTTACGGCGAAAAAGGCATCGCCGAAAAAAATAACCGTGCCTGAGTTGCCACCAATGAATTATCATACCATTTTAAGGCGCCCACTTTCAATAAACTCCCTCTCTTATCGACTAAAAACAGGCGCCATCATATGGCGCACGGTACAGAGCCACATTTTACTGGCTTTGTTGGGTTTTTTTGTTCCCTTATCGACTCAGTGGAAGGCGGAAACTATTAGAAAATGTCAAGAACCGGCTTGCGTTATAAAATTATAGGGTCTAAAATCACGGGCTGTGCCGTTATCAGACGGCGTCCCAACTTTTGCAATGCAAACCACGCCGCGACATGGATGTTTGATGAGAATATCAGAGAAATCCGCTGCTATACTGGGTTTTATTTTTGGGGCCTCGTTGCTGGCGCTAATATCTTTACTTCACAGATTTATCTCCAATGCCCCCACATTTGAAATCCACACTTTCATTACCCCCATGTTCGTAGGCGGGGCTCTGGGCTCAGCCATCGGATTTCTTTTGACCCGCTTTTATGAGAACACGGAAGAAATCGAACAGCTTGTCCAGGCTCGTATCAACGAGGCTGCCCGCTTTGAAAAGGAAAAGGAAATTGCGCTCCTGGAGCAGGAGCGGATCACTCAGGAAATACTAAACCAGGGCAAACTGGTTGACACGCTACTGGCCACCCTTCCCGCCCCTGTTTTCTTCAAGGACCCCAACGGCAGGTACCAGGGATGCAACAAGGCATACGAGGACCTCATCGGAATCACTGCTGAAGAACTTCGGGGAAAAACCGCACACGACCTTTATGACGCCAAGTCCGCTTCTCTATTCGAGCAGACAGACAGGTCCCTGGCGGTTGAAGGTGGACAGAAATCCTACGAAACTACCATTGTCACCAGATGTGGACGATCCAGGGATGTCCAGATCACCAAAACTACCTATCACCTCTCTGACGGTTCATTAGGCGGATTTGTCGGTGTCATACTGGATGTCACGGAATCCAGGGAGAACCAGAGGACCCTCACCAAAACCGCCGAAAGGCTCGATCTAGCCCTTAAAGGCGCAGACATGGGCTTTTGGGACTGGAACATACTCACCGGAGAGGTCATTTACAGTGATCGCTTCATAGACATGCTGGGATTTGACCGGTCAGAAGTGGTCAATGATCTGGACTGGTGGCAGCGCTTGATCCATCCTGCGGATTCCCCGAAGGTGTGGTCTCAGATAGAAGAGCATTTGAACGGAAATTTTTCGGCGATAACGTCCGAATTCCGGCTGCGTCACAAGTCGGGAGCCTGGCTTTGGATGAGAGCCAGGGGTAGAGTGGTGGAACGAGACGAAAAGGACAGACCTGCCCGGGCCGCCGGCACCCAGATAGACATTACAGCTTCAAAAAGTGTCAGAGAGGCGCTCCAAAACCAGATCAGCCTGATGGAAAGCCTGTTGGCCGCAATTCCAAATCCGATATTCTTCAAGGATATTAACGGACTTTACCTCGGGATAAACAGGGCCTACGAAGAATTCACCGGGTTCGGGCTTGATGATGTCAGGGGTAAGAAAGCCGATGACTTCTGGTATAAACCTGTGGCCGATAAATCAATGGTCACAGACGAATTCGTGCTGACCCGCAAGAAACCGGTGAGTTATGAATTCACACGCAAGAATGCAGATGGAGAAGAACGCAATTGCCACATATCTAAAGCGCCGTTCTTCAAATCCGACGGTTCTGTAGACGGGCTCATCGGTATCATTACGGATATTACAGACAGCAAGAAAGTTAAGGACGCGCTGGCGGAATCCGAAGAAAAATATCGAACCGTTGTCGAATACGCCGGACAAATGATCGCCATAACCCAGTATGGCAAGCCCGTCTTTGTCAATCGCAAGGCCATAGAACTTACAGGCTATTCAGAACAGGAACTGATGGCCGACGGACTGGCCGTTTTTATTCACCCGGATGACCTCGAGAGAGAAGTAGAGCTTTTACAGGATACCTTCAGGGAATCAAATCTCATACCGACCTCCCAGTACAGGATAGTAACAAAGAGCGGAGACACCAAGTGGTGTGAAGAACAAACACTTTTCATAAACTGGAAGTCCAAACCGGCCACCCTTCATTTCGTAACGGAAATCACGGAGAGGAAAAAAGCAGAGGACATACTGCTTGGCGGCGAGAGACTCAAGGCTGTGGCCGACCTTGCTTCCGGAGTGGCCCACAATTTCAAC
>CAZIVV010000147.1:0-3165 GCA_964542775.1 uncultured Desulfomonile sp. | reverse complement strand
CATGCTCCTTGTTTCAGCGTTTTCTCGCAACAAAAGTTACCCATGGGTCTGTAACCCTTTCATGGATTATTTCAAATCCGGTGTCCTCGAACAGGCCGTTCAGCATATCAGCCTGTTCCCGGTTAATTCCGGAAACCACCCAGTATCTGTGAAGTTCGGCGTCCTTCATCACCACGAGGTCCCTGAGAACTGAAAACGGCAAATTTGCCATGACCAACTCTGCAGGCTTGTCCAGATAAACCCGGGCCTCACCCTCGTAAACATCGACGATCGACCCGAAACCGTTTTGCCGGACATTCTCCAGAGTCACTCTGTAGGCCAGCCTGTTCTTTTCAACCGCTACTACCCTTTCAACCCCTAGAAATGCTCCGGCCAATGACAGGATACCCGTCCCACTGCCCAGGTCCAAGGCTCTTTGGACCTCACCGGACTTGATCAGGCCACTGATGAACTCGATACAGGTCGAGGAAGTCGGGTGCAAACCGGACCCAAAAACCACGGATGGATCCAGCGACAAATCCCCCGTCCGGGTTGAGTCCTCCCACGGGTGAAAGAACCGTATGCCCCCGAGCACAAGTCCCTCCGCAGGCATCAACTGCTGCCAGTCGCCATACATCACTTCGTGTCGCCCACCCAGAGTCAGTCCGTTATTCCGGAGACCGGCATTGATATATTCATCTTCAGGACCCGTAAAGAAAAGGTAGGCAAACTCATCTTCATTCCACAGTCCTATGAACGAGTCGGGAGCGTCAGAAAAATGGCCTTCGTGTGCTCCCGGGATTTCGTATATGTAAAGAAGGGTGTCTGAACTAATCATATCAGGAATACGTGTCCTTGAAAATTTGGCGCGTCAAACGTGAATTTTCGTCAAAAAAAGCGGTCGATTTATATTTGCTCTCCGATCGCCATGATCCCGGTGACGCTTCCGTCCTCTCCCATTATAGCCGTGCATGTCCACTCAAGGAGTTCACGTGATCCGTCCTTACGTGCGGCCTCATAACGGGCTCTGACAGGCTTCGTTGGGAAATTGACGACTTCGGACATGATGTCAGAGAAATCTTTGCCGGAAGAAACGTCAGCCGGTATCAGTGTTCCAACCAAAGGCTTTCCGAGAACCTCACCGGCTTCCAACCTAAAGAATTTTTCTGCGTAGGAATTTATACATGTGATTAGGCCGGCGTCATCCACAAATATTATCACGTTTTTTACCATATCCAGGATGTGTCGGTAACTTCCCTGCATCAGTTCGGCGCGCTTAAATGCTTTCTCTATCTCTTGCTGCGCTTTTTTTAGTTCAGTTATTTCGAAGAAAGTGATCACGACGCCGTCTATGACATTTTCTATTGTCCTGTATGGAAGTATCCTCATGGTGTACCAGCCCTCTTCTTTTGATTGGACATCACGCTGTACAGGAACGAGATCCTTGAGGACCTGAATTGCGTCATTTACAACGTTTTCATAGCGCAGGTTTGAGACCAGATGCGCAAGAGGCCTTCCGACATCCGATTGAATAAGGTTGACAAATCTGGTGACGGCCGGCGTGTAACGCTGTATATTCAGGTTCGTGTCAAGAAAGATCGTTCCTATTTGAGTACTCGCCAGTAAATTGTTCAGGTCGCTGCTGGTCTTGGATAATTCATCTATCTTTTGCTGCAGTTCCGTGTTCACAGTGGTGAGTTCCTCATTTACCGACTGCAGTTCTTCCTTGGATGTCTCAAGCTCCTCATTGGTGCTCTGAAGTTCTTCATTAGATGACTGAAGTTCTTCATTGGTGGATTTGAGTTCTTCGTTGGAGGTTTCAAGTTCCTCTATAGTCGTCTGAAGGTACTCTTTGGTCGACCTGAGTTCCTGCTCCAGGGTATGAATTCTTGGGTTAGCCTCCGGAGACAGATCTATGGAATCGCTGTTTGGCTGAACATTAGATTCGTACTCATGGATCTCTTCGAAAAGAACTATTACCAGTCCTTTCATCATTGAAGGCTCTTCGACGGGAATGACTACCAGATTTATGAGCTGTTCATCACCGTTTGTCTTGACAGCGATTCTCTCGCTACGAACCTGACGCCTCTCAATCATGGATTTTCTAATGGCCGAAGCCAGTTCCAGTCGTAATCCCTGTCTTGCCATGGCCAGGATATTCCAGCTAGTCTCTCCCGACGCCGGCTCAAGGAATTTTCCGGTTCTTCCGTGGATATAAACAACCTCGCTCTTTTCGTTCACAACAACCGCCGATGGACTGTAGCGACTCATGATGAGGTTTTCGACAAGGTCTCTGTAACTAATCTTTTTCTGGAACTTGCCGTTTTCCTTGTTCATGGTTTCCATCTTCCGATCCGTCGAAGTGGGATAAACATGAACTCCGGCTAACGGAGATAGTCCGAACTCAAGGGCAGACCGCCTGTAAATCTTCCACTTTCTATCAACTGTGGAGAAAAAATTGTGAAACTCCCCTATTGTCTCGGAAGTGCCCAGGAAAAGCAGGCCATCATGGTTCAGGGCATAGTGGAATAAAGGCAGCACCTTTTTCTGAAGCTCGGCGGTCAGATAGATCAGCAGGTTCCTGCAACTTACCAGATCTATTCGTGAAAATGGCGGATCGGTGATTACGTTTTGCAGGGCGAACACGACCAAATCGCGAATTTCCTTGTTGATCCGAAAGAATCCGTCTTCTTTCTTGAAATACATGTCCAGATAATGTTGAGGAACATCGACGGCGATTGAGTTAGGATAGGTGCCTACCCGCGCAAATTCTATGGCGTTCACGTCAATGTCAGTTGCGAATATTTGAACCGGGATGGACTTCTTGGCCGTTTTCTGAGCTTCCTTGCACAAAATGGCGATTGAGTAGGCCTCCTCACCGGTGGAACATCCAGGCACCCAAATTCTCAACGTCCTGTCCCCGGATATGCTCTGGACCAGCCGTTCGATCCCTTTCTCACGCAAGGCCGTAAAGGCATCCTTGTCACGGAAGAAACTCGTGACGCCTATCAGGAGTTCCTTGAATAATGTGTCGGCCTCTCGTGGGTTCTCCTGAATAAACTTTATGTAGTCTTGGAGTCTGGTGATCTGGTTTACCGCCATCCTCCTGTCGATGCGCCGAAGTATGGTATTCTTTTTGTAGAATGAGAAATCGTGCCCTGTTTGAGCCCTGACGAGTATAAAAAC
>CAZIVV010000146.1:0-1941 GCA_964542775.1 uncultured Desulfomonile sp. | reverse complement strand
GTGGTAGGAAGCGCTCCGCTAGGCAAAAGACCGCCCCAATTTATCGAGGAACTAATGGAAGGCCCATTGTCGGTTCCAGCTTTGACATCCACCCAATACATTGTAAACTTGGTAGCTGTTCCTATGAGCGCCCCGGGCGGGGAAGATGGAGAGATTGCTGAAAACAATTCTCCTGAATTAATTGTGGACTTTGATCTGATCTCACTAGCTAACGTTGTATTAGTTTGTGCCGCATCTGTTCCCGTTTGTGCTTTCAGGTGGCCAAAAGGCAATGAAAGTAGTAACGAAAAAGTCAGACTAAATAATACGAATATTTTTGTAAACATGGCTACCTCATTCGAGATTTGTCCTAATTGCGATTTTTAATGCCGTAAAACCAGCACCCAAACTTGCAGTAATCAAAAAAGCTCCAGATATCAAAGTCAAAACAATGAAGGTCTACACGTTTATTCCAATTCTGTTCCTGCTATTTTGAGTCATCATAAATTCTGGCTTTTTCTAACAGTTTACTGATAAACAATCATACATGATACCGGATAATAAAAAGAATCCGGCGGCAGCGTTGGACAAAACGCCTGGACACACAGATATTGATACGTGACATCGCTCCCGGTGTTTTCGTTGTAAAACCATAGCGCATTAGCAGAGGTATATGGGACCACCAAACTGATGTTGTTGACGTAAACGGGAACTGTCGCCAACCCGGAGCCTGAGGCTTGTTGGAGCCACACCATGACAGGGGCGGTGGGTGCGACTTCAAAGGTGATCATCACGGAATTGTAATTGTTTGACGACTGAGCAAAAGGAACAGTTATGCCGCCATAAGGGATTTGGTAAGACACATAATCGTTGGTCGGAACGGGGTAATTACAGATAACCTTCCGGATTAGGACAGCGGGGGTAGCCGGCGCTGCGACGGAGGCCAAGTGAAATGGTGTCATCAATTCCGACATTGCGATGACATTGTCAACCTTCTTGACGACCATCTGCCAGGAGGAGGAATCGGCTGCCCAGGAAATGTCGTAGCCACTAAAATTAGAAAGCGCAAGAAAGAGCAGCAAAATGGACAGACTTTTAGTTGATCTTTTCATGAAGACCTCCAAAGTAATCGTAATCCGAAAGTTGATCCCATCCTGAATGCGTCATTGATAAACAATCATACATGACATTGGGTAAAAGAAAGTCGTTGGTGGTGGAGTCGGGTAAATTGCCTGAACACATAACCTGTTAAAGGAAGCCCCGGCGGTGAACCAACTAGCGAGATTCGTGTCAGTCCCATACACCGTCTGTGATGCCCCAATCATGTAGACAGGAGTTGTGGTTGCCGACGTAGTAGAATTTAACAACCAAACAAAGAGCGGAGCGGAAGGGGTTGCTTCAAAAGTGATCGTCACTGTTCTGAGGTTTGCCGCTGGGCATGTCGCAGAACCAAGATTTATCGGCGTTGGCAGTGTAAAGGTTACGTAGTCATTAGCCGGCACAAAATAATTGCACGGGACATACGACATTATTGTACAAGGGGCCCCTGGAGTGATGGACTGCGCCAGACTGACTGTCAGGGATGGATTTCGCGTATGGATGGCTTCATCATTGCTGATCTGAAAACAAGCTCCGGCAGGAACATTGGTTTGGGCATGCCCCAATCCCGTGAAAGTAAAAACAGCCATACCAAAGAAAAGACCCGCAAACAAAGCCACTTTTGGAAACATGATAACCTCTGCTTTTTTTCTCATCAGCAATTTTCAGAATCGGGTAAAGGCAGCCCTAATAAGCTACTGATAAACAATCGTACAAGAAATCGGGTAAAAATAAGTCGTTGGCGGTGGCGAAGGATAAATCGCCTGCACATTCAGTGTAGTCCACGGCCCTCCGCCGAACCAACTTCTAGTCCCTGAACCGAACCAGGCCTTGGTAATGGTCTGGGTCGATGCCGTCATGTAG
>CAZIVV010000145.1:0-5722 GCA_964542775.1 uncultured Desulfomonile sp. | reverse complement strand
GGCGATCCCGGCAGGTTGAGGCAAATACTTGTCAACATAATTGGCAATGCGATCAAGTTCACCAAACAGGGAGAGGTCATATTGAGGGTGGAGCCCTTAATGGAAGGTGAGAATTTTGTGGAGCTTCATTTTTCGGTCACTGACACTGGTTTAGGTATCCCTGAACACAAATTGAAGACGATATTCACTGCTTTCGAACAGGTTGATTCTTCTACCACAAGGGAGTATGGAGGAACCGGGCTTGGTCTCAGCATATCCTCACAACTTGTGAGCCTAATGAAGGGAAAAATATGGGCTGAAAGTTCATTGGGCGTCGGTAGTGTATTTCATTTTACTGCGAGATTCGAGTTTGCCGGTCAGCCGGTCCAGAGGGTTGTACACACCGAGAAGTCAATCCTCGAGAGCATTAGGGTAATAATAGTCGATGATAATGAATCCAACCGCACGATACTCTCGGAAACAGTCAAAACTTGGGGAATGCTGCCGGAAACGGTTGGGGACAGCCAGACTGCAATGAGACTCATAGACGAGGCTTCAAAATCAGGTCATCCGTTTTCTCTGGCGCTTGTTGATTTCATGATGCCTGGGATGAACGGATTTGAACTTGCAGAGAATTTGAGTCAATCCAGAACTTCGAACATTGACAAGATAATAATGTTGACATCCGGTGGTCAACGTGGAGATGCCGCACGGTGCCAGGAGCTTGGTATTGCAGCATATCTGATGAAACCGATAAAACAGTCCGATCTGCTGGATGCGATTCTAATGACCATGAAGAAGTCCGACAGTCCGGAAACCAGATTACCACTGATAACGAGACATTCTGTTCGAGAGGCCCGTAGAAGACTCAATATCCTTCTGGCTGAGGACAATCCTGTCAACCAGAAACTTGGGGTGAAAATACTGGAACAAATGGGTCACACTGTATCCGTTGTTTCAAATGGTTTACAGGCTGTTGATATGTTGAAGCAATCTGAATTCAACGTAGTGTTGATGGATGTTCAAATGCCGGTGATGGATGGTTTCACGGCCACAAGGACCATTAGGGAATCCGAGAGATCTAGCCGCGATCATGTTCCCATAATTGCCATGACGGCTCATGCCATGACCGGAGACAGAGAAAAATGTATTGCACAGGGAATGGACGATTATATATCCAAGCCCATTGACAGAAAGGAATTGTCGGAAATTCTTGAACGAATTTCCGGCAAATACGAACCATATCGTGAGAAAAGCACAAAATTGTCAATCATTTGACGTACTGCATCGAATGATTGCTCTTGAGACTGATAAGTGAGCTTTTTGATTTTGTCAGCGGAGATATTTTATGGAGTTTGATCATCAGGTTTTGCAAGAATATATGGACAGGCTTCAGAGCGGACATGAGGAAGATCGGGTTCAGATTTATCTGGAGATGCGGGCTCTGAGTTTCCCTTGGGATGACGAACTGTTGCTGGTGGCATTGTCTGATCCAAGTCCCAGGGTACGCTCGGTTGTCTGCGACACTTTGTCCGAGAATTCAGATTCGAGGGTTATTTCTTCGTTATTAGAATTTCTTCGTGACCAGGATCCTGGAATTCGATCTCTTTCGATGTCTATTCTTTCCAGATTGGGGGCATTGGCTTTACCGCAGGTCGAAAAGTATTTGAACGACGGTGACCCGGACGTCAGAATCTTTGCTGCCGGTATTATGGGAGAAACCGGTCTCAAAAAGGCGTTTGAAGGCCTTAAAAAGGCTCTTGAAACCCCGGAGGAAAACCTTAGGTATGCGGCAGCCGAGGCTTTAGGAAAAATTGCAGAACCTAAAGCCATCCCTCTACTCATAAACTGTCTGGAGGATCAGTGGGTAAGGTATCCGGCCATTGAATCTTTAGGACAGTTAAACGCTTCCGAGGCAATTCCCGACCTGATCAGACTCTACCATGAGGATGAATGGGTCAAGCTCGCCGTAGTAGAAGCTATTGGCAAGATAGGATCCTCAGAACAGGTTCCGTTCCTCATTGATCAGATGGATGAGAACGACGAACTCGTCATGCAGGCGTGTTTCACTTCTCTGGCCAGAATAGAACAGCGCCATTCATGTGGGGCGTTTGAAAGCCTTCGCAAGACCGGCCTGGATGTGGACGGTATCATAACGGCCGGTCTCGACGCTCATGACCCGGAGATCAAGAAACTGGCGATTTGGACTTTGGGGTTGATCGGGGATCAGGATCACATAAATTTGCTTATAAACCAGTTATCCGATTTCGACGATGATGTCAAAAATACTGCCAGAATGGCAATCCTGAGTCTCGGAGCCCGTCACATCGATGCGCTGACGTCCTGTCTCGAGTCCGGCAATGATGTTTCCCTGAAAAAGGACCTGATTGAAATCCTTGCCGGAATAGGTGATCCCGCGGCCATTCCGGCTGTTATGAAGACCCTTGAAGACGCGGATGAATGTGTCAGAGAGACTTCGGCGCGGTCTTTAGGCTTGTTCAGAAGTCGTTTGGCCGTAGATTGTCTGATTGAACATCTCAGCGATTCCAGTGGTCGGGTCAGGGCTGCTTGCGCCTCATCCATCGGTGCTCTAAAGGCTGTTAAGGCCACACGAAATCTGTTGAGAGGTCTTGAAGATGACTTCGTGGAAGCGCGTGAGGCGGCCTCTGAAGCCTTGGGCAGAATTGGAACCACAGAAGCCATACGTCATGTCGGGGCGCTGCTCAAGCATGACCGCGTGGAAGTGAGGCAGGCTGCAGTCCAATGCCTGGGCCTCGTCATGGATAAAAGAGCGGAAACGTATCTGATTGAGGCGCTGACCAACCCCGATCGTGGGGTCAGGCGATTTGCCGCGAATATGCTGGGGAAACGTAAAACGGTTCAGGCTCTCAGGCCATTGATGATTTGCCTTCTCGATGAAGATTGGCAAGTGAGAAAATGCGCAGCCTCAGCCCTTGGAAGCATCAATGATTTCAGGTGCGCTGACGCCCTTATTTCAGCCATGAACGACGAAAATATATGGGTGCGTTATGCCTCGGCTATAGCGGTTGGAAAGATCGGCGTGGAAAAGGCCCGACCGGCCCTGATCAAATCTTTACGCCAGGATACCGGACCGGTTAGAATCGCCGCCATAGAAGCTCTTCTAATGAAAAATGACCCCGGGTTGATCGCGTTACTCGTTCCATTGGTCAAAGACTCTGATGATGATGTCCGCAAGGTCGTAGCAGAGACTTTGGGGCGTATAGGAAATGAACAATCTGTGGCAATTCTGGAACAAATGCTTTCGGACTCAAGTCCAAAGGTCAGTCATGCCGCCATCAGGGCCTTGGGAAGATCAACGGAACTTGTATAAAAACAAATGAACATTTCACAAGAAGATTTTGACAACATACGTCATTTAATAAGGGAGAGGAGCGGTATCAGCCTGGCTGCGACCAAACTGGGCTATCTTGTCTCAAGATTGGCTCATCGCTTGAGAGAAACGAATTCGGAAACGGCAAAAGAGTATTATTTCTTTCTCAAGTACGATAGCAGGGGGCCATCTGAAATAGATAATCTTATCGAACTAATAACAGTTGGGGAGACTTTCTTTTTCAGGCATCAGGAACAGTTGGATGATTTTTCAAACCAGGCGCTGCCAAGAATCCTGCAACAGCGTAAGCTCATGCAGCCTTTGTCCATCTGGAGCGCAGGATGCTCAACGGGTGAAGAGGCCTACACACTGGCGATCATGCTCATCGAAAATAATTGCAAACTCGAACTTGATTCGATTAACATCGTCGCTTCCGACATAAACACTTCATCTCTACATGCGGCCAGAGAGGGAGTTTATGACGCCTACAGCGTGAGGAACGTGCCACGGCGCCTTCTCGCAAAATATTTCGAGAAGACTTCTTCGGGCAAGTATCTGCTGTCGCCAATGATCAAGGATGTAGTCAAGATTGCGTCCATAAACCTGATGGACCAGAAATCAACAGGTCGTATGAAAAACGTGGATTGTATATTCTGCCGGAACGTCATGATATATTTTGAAGATTCAGAAAAAAAACGATGCGCTGAAAATCTTTATGAGTCCCTCAATGATGATGGGTTTCTTTTCCTGGGTCATTCAGAGAGCCTGGGCCGGATAACGAACCTGTTCGAACCATATAGACTCGGACACACGGTAGTCTACAGGAAACCCGTTCAGCAGGACCTGAGAAGATGGAAATGATGAAGTAAGAAAATGCGATCAGGTGACCATATGAGATTAGAGTATGTTTTTGTGATAGAGGAGATGCCATGACAAAGAAGATACTGGCAGTTGATGACTCGCCGAGTGTCCGCAAGCTCGTGGAATTTTCGCTCAAGAGGGGAGGTTTTCTGGTCACGACGGCTCAGGATGGCCAGGAGGCCTTGGACATTGTAGTCAGAGAAGTTTTTGACGCTGTGATCCTTGACGTAAATATGCCCCGTCTGGATGGTTTCGAATTCCTCAGAAGAATCAAAGCCAATGATTCTCTAGCCTCGATTCCAGTCATCATGCTGACAACAGAAGGCCATGACATGGACAAAGAACGTGCCCGCGAATTGGGCGCCACCGCTTATCTGGTCAAGCCTTTCAAGCCGACAATGCTCCTCGAACTGATGAATGAAGTGTTGTCTGGCTAGGGGTAATATCCATGCCCGATAAAACAGATGCTGTCGATCTCGACGCCGAACTCCTTGCTCAAATGGCTGAGGATTTTCTGGAAGAATCCAGCGAACATCTGGATCATCTCAATCTGGATCTTCTGAGGCTTGAGGACAATCCGGGAGATGATGAGCTTATAAATGAGATTTTCAGGACGGTTCATACGCTTAAAGGCGGAGCTTCTTTTGTCGGAATGGATAACATCAAGAAGATATCTCACAAGATGGAGGAAGTCTTTGGAGCGGTTCGCTCCGGAAACCTGGAAATCACTCCCGCCATCATAGATACTATGCTCGAAGGCATGGAAGTCCTCAAATTGCTGAGGGAGAGGGCCTTAACAAAGGACAGTTCCGAGTTTGACACCTCGCGGTTTGAGGAAGAGATGCTGGGGATACTGGCGGATGTTCCCCTGAAATATACGGAACAAACTGGCGCCAGGACAATCATAGAGCCTGCCGTAGAATCCCAGCCATCGAATATCGGCGAAGCCCATGCGACAAGGGTCGAATCCATCTATGCCAACGCATTTATGGGCTCCCAAACCATAAGGGTTGTCACAGAGAAACTGGATGTTCTTATCAATCTGGTCGGGGAAATGATTACGGCCAGAAATCGGCTAAAGGGTTTTTCCGATAAATTCCGGGATGATGAACTGTCTGGTATTACATCGACCATCGAACGTCTCACAGGCCAATTGCACAGCGCTGTCATGAGTGTGCGGATGGTCCCTATTGAAAGGCTCTTCATCAAATTTCCAGGGGTAGTAAGAAACCTGGCTCGACAGCAAAAAAAAGAGATCGACCTTATAATTGAAGGTGAAGACACGGAACTGGACAAAACAGTTCTTGAACAGATTTACGATCCCCTGGTGCATTTACTGCGCAATTCTGTTGATCACGGTATAGAAAGTCCCGAGGAGAGGGTTGCTCTCGGTAAGCCACCTGCCGGGAGGATATGGTTGCAATCCCGATATGAGAAAGGCGGGGTGCTCATCGAAATAGCCGATGATGGACGTGGAATAGACGCGGACAAGATCAGGGAAGTTGCAGTCAATGAAGGCCTTGTCGGTCC
>CAZIVV010000144.1:0-8520 GCA_964542775.1 uncultured Desulfomonile sp. | reverse complement strand
GGAACGAATTCATCTCAGCAATCAACTGGACCTTTTCACCGACTTGAAGCGTTAAGAGAGTTCCAGAGCGCTATCTGTTCCTCGAAACTCATTTTCTTCATTTTTCTCTTTAGAGGCTTGGCTCTGCAGGCCATGCACCTTGACTCCGAGCATCCCTGACACATCCTACAATCAGGGCACGGATGTTTCTTATCGAGACAGTCACAGGATTCGGTTTGCATGATTACTCCTTCCATGATAAACTAAAAGGCTTAAATGATTTGCCAATCGCTTTTAGGGCGCCTAACTTTTCAACAACAGAGAGCATGCCATGAAATACGAACCTGTTAAGGAAACAGATCTCAAGGGACTCAAACTAATCGGTCGGGGAAAGGTTCGTGATATTTACGATCTCGACAACCGATTGCTGATTGTCTCTACAGACAGGCTATCAGCTTTTGATGTCATTTTACCAAATCCGATTCCAAAAAAGGGACAGGTTCTCAATAAATTGAGCGCCTTCTGGATGAATAGGACCAGAGACATGATCCCCAACCACCTGATCAGCGCGGATGTTGAGGACTTTCCTGCAGATCTTCAGGAATTCCGGGCTGAACTGGAAGCTCGGAGCATGTTGGTGAGAAAGGCGAAAGCCTTCCCAGTAGAATGCGTCGTCCGTGGCTATATAATTGGTTCTGGGTGGGAAGACTATAAGAAAACTGGGGCTGTTTGCGGCATAGATTTGCCGCCTGGTCTAAAACAGGCGGAAAAACTTCCTGAGCCAATTTTCACTCCATCTACCAAAGCTGAAATAGGCGCTCATGATGAAAATATTACATTCTCACGCGCCATCGACCTATTGGGGGTAGATAACGCTAACTGGCTTAAAGAGACATCCTTGAAGCTGTATGAATACGGCGCCAGGTGGGCTGAGCAACGCGGGATCATAATAGCCGACACAAAATTCGAATTTGGTGTCATTGATGGTGAGAGGTCACTAATTGACGAAGCATTGACCCCGGATTCTTCCAGGTTTTGGCCGATGGATCAATATCAGCCCGGAATGTCACCCCCATCTCTGGACAAGCAGTATGTAAGGGATTATCTGGAACTCATTAAGTGGAACAAAGAACCACCTGCTCCTGAGCTGCCTGATGAGGTAGTCAGGAATGTGAGCGAAAAGTACGTCAACATTTACCGGATACTCACGGGCGAAGACATTTAATCCTCTGGAGAGTTTTATGTATAAGAGCACAAAATTTATATTTGTGACTGGTGGTGTTCTTTCATCCCTTGGTAAAGGTCTCTCTGCAGCCAGTATAGGAGCCTTGATGGAATGCAGAGGTTTGACAGTGACGCTGTTGAAAATGGACCCTTATATCAATGTTGACCCCGGGACGATGAATCCTCTTCAACACGGGGAAGTCTTTGTGACGGACGATGGGGCGGAAACAGACCTGGATCTGGGACATTATGAGCGTTTTACCCATGCTATTTTACGTCAGAAGAACAATTTTACGACCGGCCAAATTTATGACGCCGTGATTCAGAAGGAGCGCCGGGGGGAATATCTTGGAGCTACTGTCCAAGTGATTCCGCACATAACAGACGAGATTAAGGACAAGATAAGAGGCTTGGGCAATGGCGTTGATGTTGCCATAGTGGAAGTTGGCGGAACTGTAGGAGACATAGAGAGTCTGCCTTTCCTGGAAGCGATCAGGCAGCTTCGAGCGGACCTGGGGCCTCAGAATGTTCTTTATGTCCACCTTACGCTATTACCGTATGTGAAAGCATCCGGTGAGGTCAAAACCAAACCGACCCAGCACAGCGTAAAAACGCTGAGGGAAGTTGGAATTCAGCCCGACATACTTATTTGCAGGACGGAGAAAAGTATCTCCAGAGATATAAAAGAGAAAATAGCGCTATTTTGCAACGTGAGGCCTGAAGAGGTCATTGCCGCAGAAGACGTCGCCTGTATTTATGAGTTACCTCTGAAGTTTCATGAGGAGGGGCTTGACCAAAAGATCGTAGAACTCCTGAATGTGTGGACCAGGGCGCCGCAGTTGGACCAATGGAGGGCTTTTGTAAACTCGGTGAATTCTCTCCAACAGAGCGTCACAATAGGAATAGTCGGTAAGTACGTAAATTTACACGAATCCTACAAAAGCCTTAATGAAGCCCTTTTTGCCGCCGGAGTAGCTAACAAGGCCAAAGTCGCTCTCAAGTTTATCGACTCTGAGAGGATTGAGACATCTGGCCTGGGCGATGAATTCGCTGACATAGATGGAATACTTGTGCCTGGTGGTTTTGGATCCAGGGGAATTGAGGGAAAGATAAAAGCCGTTCAGCATGCCAGGGAAAATAAAATTCCGTATTTCGGAATATGTCTCGGTATGCAGATGGCTGTTGTTGAATTTGCCCGCAATGTGTGTGGACTTGATAAAGCCAATTCTACGGAATTTGATCCGGAAACTCCTTATCCTGTCATACATTTGATGGAGGATCAGCGAAATATCACAGACAAAGGTGGCACCATGAGACTGGGCGCCTACGAATGTTCAATACCTGGAGACAGCCTGTGCCGTGAAATTTATGGAAAAGATACAATAAGCGAGAGACACAGGCACAGATATGAGTTTAACAACGAATTCAGAAAGATCCTTGAAGAAAAAGGCTTGATAGCCGGTGGTGTATCTCCTGACGGTCAACTTGTTGAACTCGTGGAATTCCGGGATCATACGTGGTTTGTTGGATGTCAGTTCCATCCTGAATTCAAGTCGAGACCGATGGATCCGCACCCATTGTTTTACAGTTTCATAAAGGCTAGCCTGGAATTCGGAAAATCAGGCAGGAGATAGGGGAACATATAATCAGGACGGCTACAGTAGCCGAACGTAGCTACTGTTTGATGGATTTTGCGCCGTCGACCGGGTCAGGGGCATTAACAGTTCCCGGAATCATTCGGCTCTTTCTTTAAGTTCTATAAACTTCTGATAAACAGATGTCTTGTTAAGACCAAACCTTATGTAGGCTTCTACGGCAAGCCTTTTGCCGGAAAGTCCCTCAGCCATAAGTTCTGTGACAGCATCCTCAATGTCTATAGAAGGGCTCAACTCAGATGAGCCCTCTATTACTACGGTTATTTCTCCCTTTACTGAATCCCTCGATTTGAGGCTTTCAAGTATTGAACATGCGTCTCCGGGGAGTATTTCCTCAAAAACCTTGGTAAGTTCTCTAAAAAGAACCACACTTCTTGATCCAAGATAATCACAACCAACATTTAGTGTATCTATAATCCTGGCGGCGGTTTCCAGAAAAACCACGGTTCGCTGCTGTCTCTGGATATCTGCAAAAAAGAGCTTCCTCTGGGAATCTTTTCGAGGAGCAAATCCGAGGTAGACGAAAGATGAGCAGTCCATACCTGAGACAGACAGCGCCGTAGTTATGGAAGAAGGGCCAGGTATGGGGGAAACTTTAAAACCTGATTGCAGCGCTGCTCTGACCAATCTGTTACCGGGATCTGACACAGCAGGGGTTCCCGCGTCTGTTATCAAGGCGACAGAGTAACCTTTGTCCAGTTTGTTCAAAACTGATTCTATCTTTCTGGCTTCACTAAATCTATGGAGGCTCATCAGTCTGGTTGGAATACCCCAGTGATTTATCAACACCTTGCTTTTTCTGGTATCTTCACAGGCTATAAGGTTAACATGCCTGAGAGTCTCCACTGCCCTTATGGTGATGTCTTCAAGGTTGCCTATTGGAGTGGCCACAACAAAAAGGATGCCCTGGTCGTCCCTCAATCCGTCCAAAGATTTATTTAGCGCCCTGAGGCGAGTCATTGTCTTCAATCCTTTCCAGGCTTGTCATGATAAAGATAAGAACGTTTATACTCTTCCAGGACTGTTAATAGCAGAACCCTTGATACGGCGGCCACAGGGATGGCGACTAACATCCCCACAAATCCAAACAAATTCCCTCCTATAATAAGAGCCAGAATATACACTACCGGGTGTAATCCGACAGCCTGCCCGACTATCTTGGGAGTAAGCACATAGGACTCAAAAATCTGAACCGCTCCAATCCATGCCAGAACATAGAATACATGAATCAAGTCCCCAAATTTGGCGAAAGCCATCGCCGGACCAAATAGAAGGGCGATCATAGTTCCGAGATATGGGACAATGAACAACAATCCTGACACTATTCCGATTACAAGAGCCAAATCAATCCCGATTATCGTGAATCCAATACTATACAGGACGGCCATAATAAAGGATATGGTAAGTTGGCCCCGGACAAAGCTGGCTAGCACCGAGTCTATCTGTCCAAATTTATTGATTATTGGAGTCCTGGTGTATATCGGTAGCAACTCAATGGCCCCAGATTTGATGTTCTCAAACGAAACAAGCAGGTAGAATGCGATGATCGGTATCAGCAGAACTTGCAACACTGTTGTAAGGATGCTTATCGTGGACGTAAAAACTGAGGAAATTATAGTTCCCAATGCTTTCGAGATCCCGGGTAACAACTGCTTGCCCCTCTCAACGGCCATTGCAGAAAGTTCATTCATGTCCTGTGGAAACGGGATTTCGAATTTTTCAACAATCTCAAAAAAAAACCGTTGAAAGGTTTCCAGGTATTTTGGCGACATACGCGAGAATGATGACAATTCACCAGCTATTGCAGGGACTATCAACAGTGTCAGGCCAATAAAAAAAGCAAAAACAAGAAATAAAGAAAGAACAGCCGCCAGAGTCCTGTTTAAACCCACATTTCCCAAGCTCCTGACCAGAGGATTGAGTATGTAGGCAGTTAAAAAAGAAACCATCAAAAGTGTGGTGACGGATTCCAGAGCATGCATCAGCCAGACTACAAGCCCTGTAAAACATAGCCCCGCTCCAATGCGAACCAGCGTCTTAGTGGCGAATGGAGTCATACTTGAAGCCCTCAGATTTTTCTTTCTTTACTAAAGCAACAAAGAAAGTCATTGAAAATATCATTATACACGACAGGGCAAACACGTCACCAAATTTGGTGTAAAAGGATGCTGCGACTACCGGATCCGGCATTTTGATGTTTATCCAGCCCGATTTCCCCAAAGGTATGGAAGTTGTCAGGTGACCTGTCGGGTCAAAAGCGCCGCTTATGCCTGTGTTAGCTGCTCTCAACAGCCAGGTCCTGTTTTCTATCGCTCTGAATTTTGCCATGGACAAATGCTGGAACGGCGCAGAAGAGGTATCAAACCAGCCATCATTGGTTATATTTACAAGGAAATGCGCGCCATTGAGAATGGCCATTCGGCTCAGGTCAGGGAATATGGCCTCATAACAGATCAGAACACTGAAGGGCGGGAGTCCGGGACTTTTCATTACTGTCATAACTGATCCCGGGGTGAAGTCAGCCTCTCTAGCAGCCATTCCAGGGCCTAAAGGCAACAGCCATCCCAGTGGCATGTATTCTCCAAAGGGAACGAGGTGAATTTTGTCGTAGTCCGACAATATTTCAGACCCATTGACGAGAAATGCGCTGTTAAAATAATTGATTGTGCCCAAGGAATCAGTCTGGGATGGCGCCCCTATGAGCATGGGAGTCTTTAGTTTTTTGGATATCTCCATTGCCCCCATCCAGGACAGGTCTTCGCCGCCAATGACTACGGGCACACTCGTCTCCGGCCAGATCAGGAGGCTGGCGCCTTCTGAAGAAGCATGCTTTGCCAGTTCCTCGTATGTCTGAAAAGTTAGGGAACGGTAAGATTCACTCCATTTTACTCCCTGTGGGATGGCCCCCTGTAGAATCCCTACGGTGTGAACTGCTTTTCCCGCCGACTGTTCCTCGTAATGGGCTATCTGGGTCCATCCGTATATCGCACAGGTGGCTATCAGAAAAATACCGGCAACCAACTCCGTGACTACTCCGGCATAAGATTTGCCTCTATTCACAAGTGCTTCAAAGACGGAGCCATTCACGAAAACTAAAAGAAAAGACAGACCGTAAACCCCTGTAATGTCGGCAATCTGAATAAGGTTTGGTCTGTGAGACAATGAGTACCCAAGAAGGTCCCAAGGAAATCCTGTAAAAATATAGGTCCTGACATACTCAATGCTTACCCATGCTGTTGGAAAGATAATCCAGTAAGGGAGTCCCGATTTATGCGCAAATCGGGACAAGTATGAGAAGGCTCCGGTAGACATGGCCAGAATGGCAATCATGAGAGCCAGGACCGCAAATGCCAGAAACTCAGAGAAGTGTCCGTGTACGGTTAATGTGTCATAGATCCATCTCACATCTATGCTGAAGAAGCACAAGCCGTAGACCCACCCAAGGACGACTGCTTGAGGAGCGGTTTTGCTATTGGAGATTGACCAAAATAATGGAATCAGACCAATCCACGCCAGCATGTCGAATTGCCACGGAGGAAACGCTAGCGCTACAAGAATACCGCTAGTCGCGGAAGCTAGCAGGAGTTTGGTCATGGGAGGGTTTCCGACATCCCCTCTCCGTTCTCAGATCCTCTTTCTAAACATGTGGTCACCAGGACTCTAGCCACGCGTTTAGCGTCAGCGGTCTGAATTCTCATGTTCAGACCCTCAAATATTATCTCCTCACCTTTCCTTGGAACTTTTCCAAGCAAATGGATGATGAATCCACCGACTGTATCGTATCCTTCCCTAGGGACCTTGATTTGAAATCTCTCTTCAAAATCGTCAAGATTAGTCCATGCGTTTACCAGAACGCTTCCGTCATCCTGAGGTATGAATTCATCCTCCTCTATGTCATGCTCATCCCGAATCTCGCCTATGATTTCCTCAATGATGTCCTCAATAGTGACTATTCCTGAAGTGCCTCCATATTCGTCAACTATTACCGCCAAGTGAGACTTTTTGGATCTGAGTTCATTGAGAAGATCATTGATACGTTTGGTCTCCGGAACAAAAAAAGGCTCTCTGCAGATCTTGTCTATTTCAAATTTCTTTTCCTGATCAAGCCAGAAAGGTAATAAGTCTTTTGCGTTGAGAATTCCTATTATCTGATCGACGTTGTCTTTGTAGACGGGAATTCTCGAATGACCCGACTGTATAATTGTGGTCAGCAGTTGGTCCATGGGACAGTTGCGAGGCACTGCGACTATTTGAGTCCGAGGTATCATAATTTCCCGCGCCACTGTCTGTTTCAGATCGAAAATACCCTCAATCATGTCGCCTTCGTCATGATCGATAAGGCCCCTTTCTTCACTCTCATCTATAACCTGTTGAAGTTCCTTAGGAACTCTGTTTAGCCCCATCTTTCTTTTGAACCATCTAACTAAACCTTGAGTTTCTGGTTGTGATTCCTCCAATTAGACATACACCCCTTCGCGTCGCTCTCCAATGAAGTCAAAAAAGCGTGCTGACGTTGTCTAGAGCGAAGCATGTTATAGAATATTCAAGAAATAACAATGACCGTCGAAAGTGTCAAGATATTCAGATTTCGTGGCAGTTAAGGATTTAAACATGCTTGAAAGAGTCGGTGAGGACTGCATACGGGAAGATGGCGTCTCCGTTATCTAGAATTCGTAATCTTCAGGGGGCGCGGCGAGTCCATGGCCGGGAATAAAGGGTATGGCGGCCACGGGGTAACCGCGAAGCCATCTTATCCCACACCTCAAAACCGTCTTGACGGGAGCCGGCGTGAGATAGTAGGCAGGACCCTTTGTCTCTGCCTCATTCTCAAGATTTGAAGGGATAATACTCAAACAGTGTCCCAGCTCCGTTGAGAAAATGTAAAACGGCTTGAGATCTTCAGGTATGATTCCCTCGTACATATTAAGGTCCAGATCAAGCTTGGACCTGGAATCAAACAGATCTGATTTGGTCTTGACCATATTCCACAGGTTTTCGCGTGGATAGAATTGAGCGCAGCAACGATTGACTGCTCTGTCAAATTCGATTTCTGTCCACGGTTTGGTTTTTCCGACAATATCATTCAGGTTCGAGAAAAATTTCCTGAATGAGTTGTCGGTTTCCACGACGAACCTTCTGCCGTGATCATCATAGAAAAAATTGAAAAGTCTCTCCTGAGATGCCATTTTCCTGAATGCGTCTGGTCCACCTGGCTGATGATAATTCCACCACAGATCAAAGACACCCTCTTCAGATCCTGTATATCTGATCATCGTGAGCACCAGGAAGACATCATCAAAGTTTATCAGACCTCCACGGTATGTTACCTCTGTTGCCCCTGTTGACGCTGGTATTGGCGACGATGGTCTCAAGAACAAACCTACCTGTTCGGATCTGCTCCGTTCACTCCAGAAATTCGCTTTAATGGCTTGTCCGGGAAATAACCTGACTGTCTCGGGATCAACAAACTGCATTACATGTCCTCATGTGATAAATTACCAGAAAAAGGATCAAATTTCCAGTGGATTGGACGCCAGATTATTCCATGAACTATTATCAAAGATCTTGACCCTAATTTATAGAAATGATAATAACATTTTACGTGAAGGAGTCTGCCGATGACTGATGAGAAAACGATTTGTGTAATTTGCGCATGGAGACA
>CAZIVV010000143.1:0-4747 GCA_964542775.1 uncultured Desulfomonile sp. | reverse complement strand
GGTCCAGACAGGCGAATATTTTGGCGAAGATGATATAGAGCGCTACGAAGACGATTTCGGTCGAGTTTGATCCTCTGAATGATCCCTAGAGCTTATCAAGTCGAGTTTCCAAATGTGTTTGTGACTGTTAGTATCCTTCCTCATTTCGCATGGATTCTTGGAACATACCGTGCATTCCGGATCCTCACACGGGTCCAGATGCACAAATATTTCGGTTTCATCCCCAAGGTGAAGAGAAAAAAAACTCTCCAGTTCCTTGACTTCGGCATGCGCTTTTTCCAGACTTAGATCCCTGGGAAGAATGAGGTGGAAATCTATGAACACCCTCTGGCCAGACCTCCAGGCTCTAAGCTGATGCATGTCTATCCACACATCTTTGCGATGCTGAGTGAGAACCTCGCAAATGTCTTCAAGCAACATCCTGTCGGATTCATGCATGAGTCCGCTGAAAGACCGTTTTACAAGGAATATTCCCGACACTGTTATATTGACACCTACGATACAGGCTATCAATCCGTCAGCGAACCAGTATCCGGTGGCCATCACGGTGAGCAATCCCAGAATAACACCGCCAGAGGTGAACACATCTGTAATTATGTGCTTACCGTGTGCCAGAACGGCGTCTGATCCAATAGATCTGCCAGTGCGAACCAGGTAGTAACCAAGGACCGCGTTTAGAACGCTTACAATGAATATGATCGCTATGCCAGCATCCAGCCGGGGCAATTCCTGAGGGTTGAAGATCTTCAAAGCCCCCTGATGAAAGATTGAAATGGCAGCCAGTATTATTAGCGCACCTTCAAATCCAGCGGAAAAGTATTCGATTTTTCCGTGACCGTAAGGGTGAGATGCATCGGGAGGTTTTGAAGAGAGTATCACACTTCCCAATGCAAAAGCCGCCGCAATTACATTGATTATTGATTCTAGCGCATCTGACAGGATGGCTGAAGACGATGTTAAATACCATGCCAGAAATTTAGCGCTCATTAGAAGAGCGCTAAGTATGACAGCGATATACAACAGTCTTTGGCCGGCCTCAAGCCCCTGAAAATTTGTTTTCCCCGAACTGTTGTCCTGTTGATCGTTCATCTTGAGGCCGAATTAGACACTACTATTCCTGCTTGGGCAAAATGGACTGAATGCTTTTCGCCATTTCCTTGACATGACGTTTTATGGACTGAATGGATTCCAGGATATCCAGATACAGAGATGAAGCTTTAGGCGCCGTGGAGCCGTCCAGTAGCTTGTCTACATGATTCAGTTGCATTTCCTGACATTTTTGATCAAGAGCTTCTGACTGAGAAATAACATGCTCTATCAGGTATCTATTGGGGGCTATTATAATGTCCCTCAGGTCTTTGAGAAGTGACTGGACTGTGTCGAGAGTCTGACCGACCTCGTTAATGCTCCGGTCACTCAGAGGGATGGAATCTCGAGTCTTGATCCTGCAGCAGTTTACGATACTTTCCAGGTGGTCACCAATTCGCTCCAGGTGTCCCGGAAAAAGTATAACGGCTCGGCACATTTCAGGATAATCAGTTATGGTGCAAGCAAGATTTCCGGTCAAAACCTTTTCCTGCTGATGTACTTCTTCGCCGAGAACTTCACAGTTCCTGATTTCATCTGGACAATCACTCACGAAGCCCGCTTTTGTCAAACGGGTCATCTCCATAAGTTTGCTCAACATAACCAGCAAACCTTCTTCAAGGGTCAATTTTTCTGAAACAGGATGCTGGTAAAGTTCTTCCAGTTTTATGGCTTCGGAGTCCAGTTTAGGGCTAATCATTCGAATAGGATTAAAAAACACGCGCTTGTCTTTCATCTGACGAGACCTCCTGAAAACTAGATTGCACATTCATTTGTTAGACTGATCTTGAACAAAAAAAGCAACTTGACAACTAAGGTGTCGAAAAGTGGCCCTGATACGAGCCATTTTCAGGAATCATTCACTTTAACTTGTTGGGGGAAGCCATCCGGATATCTAAAGCCCATTATATCACTGATCCGGTATACTCATGAAACGATTTCCCATAACTCCATCAAGAAAATTAAAGGTCAATCGAAACAGGATCCTATCGATGATACTCTTGCTGCGCCAATCCCTGTTTTCCAGCCTCATCAATAACAAAATATCATTGATGTGACAAGTTATTAAGATGATCTCATCCGGTAAGTTAACCTGGGGCCCCAGCTCATTCGACCTGTCCTCGATTATCAGGGTTACAGGAGCCTGGGGTTAATCACCACGAGAATTTTAGTCCTGGATATTTTCAGAATGAAAAAATCAAAGTAGGGACGCTTGGGTGGGGCGTCCCTACTACGGACGATGCGTCTGGCTTGGGTAACGCACCGGGGGGAAGCATGATTTGCAGGGTACATGTCAGAACTTTAGTTCAAAGGCTACAAAAGTAGTGGCAAATAGTGTGCCAGAATTGTGTTTTGCCTTGCGCAGGCTTTAATAAAGCCGGATAGAAGATTTTTGGCCAGCTGCAATAGGGCTTTGTGATCGAGTCAACTCAAGAGGAGCTGTCAAAAAATTTGACAGTCTGTAAAAGATAATTTTAATGCTCCTTGCTTTTCAGAGTAATTGACTAATCCTGTAGTGATTCCCCAGAGTCTAATGATCAATAAAAAAGTGTTTTTAGACATGTTTGAGAGTATAATACGGCGAGACCATGATGGCCGGCACGGTCGGGTTGATCCGTGTTTCCGAACATTTCGGAAACAAGCCCATCTAGCAACATTCATCCTGAAAGGACCAAATATTGAAAGCTTTCGTTTACGATGGAGAGCCCGGAGTCAAGGATGTCAGGACGCCTGTTCCGGAGTTTGGTGAGGCCCTGATTCGCGTCAGATTAGCGGGGATATGCAAAACAGACCTGGAAATCATGAAGGGATACATGGATTTCAGAGGTACGCTTGGACACGAATTTGTTGGGGTTGTTGAAAGGAGTAACAACACCAACCTGATTGGTAAGCGTGTAGTGGGAGACATCAACATCGGATGCGGCAAGTGTGATCTGTGTCTGAGTGGTATTGAGAGACACTGCTCCAGCAGGTCTACTTTAGGGATTTATCGTAAGGATGGTGTTTTTGCGGAATATGTCACCCTACCTGAATCAAACCTGCATCCGGTTTCGGACAATGTATCAGATGAAGCGGCCGTCTTCGTAGAACCTCTGGCGGCAGCCCTCGAGATACTAGAACAGATCCACGTCGAGCCAAATACAGAAGTATTAATAATAGGAGATGGCCGCCTGTCGCTGTTGATATGCATGGTTCTACGGCTCACAGGCTGTTCGATCACGGTGATTGGGAAGCACCCATCCAAGCTTGCCATGTTTGGACCATATTTGGCGAAGCCTGTTCTGGTTGACGATGTTGAAATGATGAACAAGAAATTCGACCTGGTTGTGGAAGCCTCAGGAAGCCAATCCGGATGGCATGTTGCCACAAAATCTGTCAAACCACGCGGAAAAATAGCGCTTAAAAGCACGTACCACGGTGACCTGAATTTTAATCCGGCTCCGCTTGTCATTGACGAAATAAGTGTCGTTGGTTCCAGGTGCGGTCAATTTGATCCAGCTTTACGTCTGCTGGAACTCGGATTGGTCAATCCTCTTGAGCTGATAACAGAAGTGTTTGAGCTTGATGATGCAATTCATGCTTTCGAGCGAGCCGCTCATTCGGGTAGCCTCAAAATTCTGATCAGGTGTTGATTCACGCGAGTCTTGGCAATCAGGTCCTCATGGGACTTTTGAGACCTCCTTTGAGTCTTTTTCATGCGGCACGTCTATCTGTTGTGTGTTCAATCAGCTTCGAGAAACGTCCCGTCTGCCTTGATCAGGGTCACTGGACGTTAAGAATTTCGCTACAATTCTGGAATTATGAAAACATTCTTCATTGACGACAAAATGATCTTGCGTAGATCGTGAAAATACTTCAATCTCTCTGGGAATAGAAATCTTTGGTTACTACCCTGAATCTGAATGTCAACCACACAGAAAATGGCCTTAAATGTGCCTGGTCTGATCTGGACTTACATATAGGGGCCTTCCGTTCTTGTGCAGACTGTTCGGCCGTGTAGTTCAATTTCTGCTGAGTAAGTGAACGGAATTCCATCATAGTATTGTCGGAACGATAAACTCGAAATGGTTAAAAACAGCTCGTCAATACAGTTGCAGAATGTTCGCCTCTTCAATTCCTGGGTTCCCATAGCTCTTGTTTTTGTGGCTTCAATCATGGCAACCGGTTATTTGATGCTGAAGCTGTACATGACTACGGTCCTTCTTGTGGAAACGACCGGAAAATCTTTCATTCAAAACACAAAAACAAAAAGCAGGGTATTGGATGAATTCTTTGTCCAGAGGCAGAACGACATAGAATCTCTATCGGGTTCAAGTGTGTTTACGGGTTATCACCATTCCAAATCTCTGGGAATGTCAAAAGAATACGGCTTGTTCGCATTGGCTCTTCTCATAGAAGAGGAGCTAGACAGGCGCATAGAGTCCATAAGAGACTCGGGACACCAGGTCTTTGTCTCGGGTATTTATTACGATTTTGAAAATTCAGAAGTGTTAGCCACATCTCACGGTCTGGCTTTTGACACATGGCTTCAACGCGGTAGCTTTGAGAAATTAGCCAGCAACAGATCTTCGACCCCAAGAATTGAGACTCTCTGCGAATCCTCCACTTGCCGGATCTTCCTGACGAAACCTGTAATTTACGACAACCTTGAGAGGGGGCT
>CAZIVV010000142.1:0-4746 GCA_964542775.1 uncultured Desulfomonile sp. | reverse complement strand
GGCCACGAACGGCGCCACCACCCCTGTGGATATTCCCGACAACAATAGAACCGGTATTGCAAATTCCGGCCACAGGTAAAGCGTTACCAGGTACATGACAGCGGGAAGGATGATCAGCTTTACAAGAACCAGGGAACCCAGCTCGAGAAATGAGCTTCGCGATGTGTCCAGCAGGGAGTCAAAGTTGATGCGCAGGAAACTCAGGAAAAGCAGCGTCATCATGAGATACAGAGGATACGCCTGTAACGGCTCGCACAACTCCGGTTTCAGGATGGCAAATCCCACCGACACACAGACGACCAATAACAACAACACGTCATTCAGCCTCATGGATTTCTCCTTTGTTGAGGCTGAATCGAATTTCTGTTGAGCTTAACCCTTGTCGAATTATGGATGGCCCTCTGTTTCATTCTGGAATTGTGGAGGTTCTTACCATTCTGCCCACAGGAACAGCCCGGTCGGGTCATCGAACCCACGTTTCGGAACGCCGCCCTGTATCTGCGTGGCGCTCAACTCAGCGGCGAATATTGGGCAGCCTGCGGCCAGGTGGCCTCCGTAACACAGGAAATCCTCACCGGAAATAACTATGTGGGCGTGAACAAATATTTCACCGTCCTTCTCCGAGACGTTTCCTATGCAACTGACTATTTCCAGGGGGCCTGCAAATTCCTTGTAGTTGTAAACCCGGGCCACCGGATCGTAAAAGCCCATCACGGCCTTGTCCAAAGCCCCTATAAGGCTGAAACAGCCCTTCTTGACGGACCTTGCCTTGAACTCATTCGTTATCGATTCCAGTAAGTCCGAACCCTTGGGCAAACGCGCCAAAAAACCCGTATCCATGACTGACATCTCCTGTCGATTTTATTTTGAACATGAATCAATTTGAGGTTTATCAATTCATAGGATATCCTTGACCAAAAATTCCATCAAGAGGATTCACTTGAAAATCGGATTTTGTCACCATTGCGCAGAAAAACTGCAGTTTGACGACAGGGTTTTCAGGAATGACACTTGCCCCAATTGCGGCTCTGATATTTACTGTTGCCTCAACTGCTCGGACTTCGATGAAACCTTCTCAAACCACTGCCGTGAATCCCAGGCGGAAAGAGTTTCCGTCAAGGACAGACGCAATTTCTGTGAATATTTCCGTCTCTCTGAAACGAAGAAATCATCTCAGGCCAAAGACAAGGCCGCTGAAGCGCGTCGAAAACTCGAAGAGCTGTTCAGGAAATGATCAACAGTAGTGGAGGGCGTCTCTGCCCTCTATTTATTATCCCTGCAGGCTCTGCCCTCTATTTATTATCCCTGCAGGCTCTGCAGGCTTATTCAATATTCGTCGGCCGCAGTGACAGATAGAATCATCCGGCGCGGAGGCCGGATCTACTGGCGTCGCCGGATATGCTGACATGGCCGGATCTGCTGTCATGACGGTTTTAATAATCGTCGTCATCATCATCGGCCTGGGATGAATCAGCTTCCTCTATTTCCTTGAGTAATTCTTCCGGGAAGGCTTCTCTGGGGGCGTCACGCCACAGTCCTTCAAGGTCATAGAAATTGCGGACCGGGGTATGAAAAACGTGGACTATTACATCTCCCAGGTCAACAAGAATCCACGTCGATTGAGACAGTCCCTCACTGGATACCGGTTTATAGCCTTCGATGTGAGCGCGCTCGAGCACTGCCTCGGCAATCGCTCTGGCCTGTTTGTTGGAGTTGGCGGAAACTATCAGAAAATAATCGGCCAACGGGGTGATTCCGACCAGTCTCAGCAGGACCGGGTTGTGGGCTTTCTTGGACAACGCGGCGGCCAAAAGGACTTCTGCCTTTTTCTTTGCGCCTTCATAATTCACGGGTAATGTTTGCTCTTTGACTTTCAAATCTTAAATCCTGTACAATTTCTTTTTTTCTATATAATCCGTTACTGCGTCATGCGTAAGGTATCGTATCGACTTTCCCGAACTGACGATCTCCCTGATCTGCGTGGACGATATGTTCAGACCATTAACCGGGGACTTGATCAGCAGTTTTGAGGATTCATGGGTCAAAACGCCGTTTTGGAGCGTAAAACGTGAAGCCAGATCAATTGGGACATGCTTCCAGACGAGATCGAAGTCCATGTCGGGTCGTTCCACCACGATGAAACTGGATAATTCGAACAGCCTCAAGTAATTTTTCCAGGTCTGTATTTCACTTAAGGAATCGGCGCCTATTATAAAGAAATATTCGTTTTCTGTGTCCTCACTGAATTTTTCCAGGGTCCTGTATGTGTAAGAGGGCCCCTCAAGACGCAGTTCAATGTCGGAGACTTCGAAAAGCGGGTTGTCCTGACATGATAGCACGGTCATCTCGAGTCTGCGCTCCGGAGGAGCAATCTCACCGGAATTCTTATGCGGAGGAGTATAACATGGAACAAAAATTACCTTTTTTAGTCCATGATTGTACGCCGCTTCCTCGGCCAGTCTGAGGTGCCCGATATGAGGAGGATTGAACGTTCCGCCTAGTATGCCTATTTTCAAGATGATTCCGTTTTGATAGTAGTAACTCGTTTCAGTGTAACAGGATATATTTAATTGACTCTCTTGGAAAGTATATTTAATTCGTCTATAACAATTTCGATGTAATGACAGGCGGGAGGTCCGCGCGTTGGAATATTTTTTTGGATTTATAATTCTTCTTGGCGCCCTGATATTCGTTCATGAATTCGGTCACTTCATTGTAGCCAAACTCCTCGGGGTCAAGGTCCTCAAATTCTCACTCGGGTTTTCCCCAGTCATGTTCAAGAAAAAATGGGGTGAAACGGAGTACATGCTTAGCTGGATTCCGCTGGGCGGTTACGTAAAGCTATACGGCGAGGACCCGGAATCAGAGGACGAGATTGAGGAAAAAGACCGTCACAGGGCGTTTACCAACAAACCTGTATGGGCGCGAATGGCAATAGTTGTCGCCGGGCCGGCCTTCAACATGATATTTGCCATGATCCTGCTGTGTATTGGTTTCATGGCCGGTTTCCCGGTGCTCACAGGAGAGGTCGGTAAGGTCCTCCCCGACAGCCCCGCCATGACGGCCGGGTTCAAGACCGGAGACCAGATACTCGCCATTGACGGGCAGAAATTCTGGCGGTGGGATGATGTCAGGAACACCATTCAGGCCAACGCCAACAAACAGATAATCATAACCATCGACAGGGACGGCAGGGAAATCGACCTGCCGGTCACTCCGGTTCTGGGCGACCAAAAGGACATGTTCGGGGAATTTCGCGGCCAGATAGGTATTGCGCCTTCAGGTAAAAGAGCGGAACTGGGCGTCGGAGGCTCCATTGTCGAAGGTGTCAGGTTTACGGGCTTTCTGACCAAACTCGTCTTTACCACCCTGGTAAAACTCGTGCGTGGAGAAATAGGAGCGGACGCCCTGAGCGGGCCTATCACCATTGCCCAGGTCTCCGGTAAAAGCCTCAGGGAAGGCGCCTTCAGCTTCATATTCCTGTTAAGCTACATCAGCATCAACCTTGCCGTTATAAACCTTTTGCCGATACCCGTGCTCGACGGAGGACACGTCCTGTTCCTGGCCATCGAAGGTATCATCAGGAGACCGGTAACCGGCAGGGTTCGCGAAGTCGCCGTCCAGGTGGGGCTGCTCATCATCGTGTTCCTCATCGGTCTGGTCTTCTATAACGATATTTATCGCATAGCCACCAAGGGATGGTCCCTGGCGCCATAGTGGAGGGCGTCTCTGCCCTCGCTGACAGGTACTGGAATGCGTCTTCGGTGTAGGTAGCGGAGGGCGTCTCTGCCCTCAGTTCTAAAAGGGCCTACTACCCTCGGTTGTTCAGGGTCTCTTTGACCTCAACGCCCGATGATCAACCCACATTGAACATCGGGACGCAATTTTTTAACCAGCCGGCAGGGACGCCGGCTCTACTATTAGACCGAACCCCTTTTTACGTGGAGGGAAAAACTCCATCGAGGGATCAATCGGGGGCAGGGACGCCCCCCACTACCTGCCTTAATGGATGTTTCTTGATAATATTATCCATACATTCGACAACGCCTTATCTCGGAGTCGCCATAACTGACGGCCAAGAGACTCTGGCTGAGCGCATAGCGACGCCGGGAAAACGCCACCTGGAAAACCTGCCGGGTCTGGTCTCGGAGGCCCTGTCAACCTCCGGAGTCACCCTCAATGAGGTTGACGCTTTTGCCGCAGCAATCGGGCCCGGATCATTCTCCGGAGTCAGGATCGGACTCGCCGCGGTAAAGGGGTACTGCCTGGCCCTCAAAAAACCCGTCCTCGGCGTCTCCAGCCTGGACATACTGATCGCTCAGGCTGCCTATGATGTGGACTGCGCTTTTGCGGTCATCGACGCTGGACGCGGCGACATCTACACCGTCTATGCCACGGGAATATCCAGTGAACGCGTTGTCATCGATACACCGGTCATGGCGTCCATAGCGGATTTTCCGGCCCATATTCGGCGCATGACGTCAGGCGTCCCCGTTATTTGCGGCGCGTCCATCATAGGGAAGCTCGGGCTGGATTCTGACACGGCCGATTTAAGGCTGGTCGAAGCCCCTTTCCCCTCGGTATGCGGATTGCTCGCCCATCGAAGGCTTATGAACTCAGATGTTGATGACCATCTCCTGTTGACGCCCATCTACATGAGAAAATCGGACGCCGAGGAAAAAAATCATCCGCCTCGGTGGTTTAGACGCGGGTCAATTCAGATCGAATGTGTATTCGGCCCTGGGG
>CAZIVV010000141.1:0-26208 GCA_964542775.1 uncultured Desulfomonile sp. | reverse complement strand
AATGTCATTCTGAGTACTTGTTACACTGACATTCCCCCTCATGCGGGCGGAGAAAGCCGGCATAGGGCTGACTTCAACCACAGCGTCAAGTAACAGCATGGTATTATTGAAACTTGTGTCCAGGGCCTCATTGGGGTTAGGGAAAGGAGCTGGATTGTAGACCGGGTTGCCCTCGGAATCCTCTCCCACCTTGATTATGCCCCAGACCTTGGCTCCGTCATCGTCCTGACCTATGGACTGGCTGGAAATCATGAGGTTGGTTCTAAACGAAGCGTCTACCGCCACGTTTTGGGGAATCCATTGCGAGTATGCCGGAAAATTGCTGAAGATTACAAGTGACAGTATCAACAGGAAATTCTTGAGAGGTCTCATAAGCTCCGCCCCATCTGAATTAAACCAAACAGAATTGCACAAATTTAT
Source organism: uncultured Desulfomonile sp. (assembly GCA_964542775.1). Classification (GTDB taxonomy): domain Bacteria; phylum Desulfobacterota; class Desulfomonilia; order Desulfomonilales; family Desulfomonilaceae; genus CAITZA01. The sequence continues at coordinate 25,788 of CAZIVV010000141.1, read as the reverse complement.
TATCGCACACTTTCAGGTAAGAAGAGAAACAAAAACCGTAGGTGTTGCCCGACGGCTGTGTCCTGGCAAGTAACTTCCGATGGTTTTGAGTGATCGCTGCAGGGTTGAAGTGAACGGGCCTGATTCGGGATGCTCAAACGCTGTCGCCGTGAAAAGCTGGCCGGACTGGTTGCAGGTGTTCGCAAGTGATCGGGTTGGCTTTGTTGAGCGCGCAATGTTAAGGCTCAGAGCCCCTGGTCAGGGGCATCTGGGGACCTGATGTGGACAAGAGGCCCTGAATAATAGTTCTAATATTGGCAGTTCTCCGTGAATAACCGTCGAACCCCGAAAAAATAGGGTCAAAACCTCGTAATTTTCCCAGGTGCTAAAGGTTCGGGAGTTTGATTAAATGACAATAGGACTATCAACTACGGTGGGGTAGTCGTACTGTGGGACCGTTTTATCAAACCTGTTTCTTTCAGAATTAGTTTCCGGTCTCACAGTAGACCCCCACCATTTTTTTCGATCACGTTCTGTGTTGATCAGACAGGTGTTACGAACCCTGCAGAATTAAACGTTTTTTACCGGTGCTCCTGAATTCATCCGGAAACTGAAAGGTTATTAACATGAAAGAAACCCATTCATTCGACGTTTTGATCCTCGGTGGAGGTATGGCCGGTATGACGGCCGCCATTTATCTGGCCAGGGCAAGCGTCAAGTCGGTAATACTGGAAAAGAGCATTTGTGGCGGGTTGTGCAATTACACCTATGTTGTTGAAAACTTTCCGTCGTATACTTCAATCCACGGTATGGACCTCATGCAGAAAGTCAGGGATCACGTTGACCACCTTGGTGTTCGTATAGAGGAAGTCTGCGAAATAGAATCCATGAACCTCACCGGCGAAACCAAGATAGTAGAGACGGATGAGGCAATATTCACGGGGAAAGCCATAATAATTGCTACAGGTCGCAAGCCCATACCCCTGGAGCTACCGGAATGCGATCAGGTTCATTACTGCTCGGTCTGTGACGGTTTCCCTTACGCCGGAGGGAAAGTCCTGGTGGTTGGGGGCGGCAACAGCGGTTTTGATGAGAGCCTCTACCTCAAAAGGATAGGGATTGAGCGCCTGACACTCATCGAGGTGGCCGACAGGTTCTTTGCGGCCAAGGCGACCCAGGACGAATTCTTCAGGCAGGCCGATGTTGAAGCACGGTTGAATACAAAAATTGTCGGTATAAACATGGAAGAGGGCGTGCTGAAATCTGCCGTGCTGGAGGATGTTAAGACCGGCAAAACCGAAACTATCGCGGTGGACGGTATATTCGCTTTTCTGGGACAAAAGCCTTCAACTGATTTTCTCCAGGGACTGGTAGACCTCGATGTTGATGGTTATGTTATGGCAAATGAGGACATGAGCACGAACATTCCGGGGGTCTTCTCAGCCGGTGACCTGAACCGCAAACGTTACCGACAACTGACCACGGCCATGAATGATGGCACTATAGCCGCTCTGGCCTGTGAAAAATATGTCAGCTCATTAAAGAACTCCTGATGGTGGCGCAGTCTTGATGGAAAAATCCGGTTACACTCATGTACACCGATATGGCTGCCCGGTAAATCGGGAAGGCTGGCATAGCCGGGCAGAAATATGATCAAAACCGGATTTCTGGATACGCGGGACATGTCTTTAAACAAAATGCCGTCAGAAAATAGTGTTTCTCCTCGTGGCACGACGCCTGAACTGTTTGGCGTAGTGATGATCTCGGTCATCCTGATGATTGTCATGCTGATTTTACCAGTGGGGCTACTGGCTGACATGTCAAAGTCAGGTAAACCTATAAAACGTGTGGTGGCCCTGTATTCCCAGCCACTGGATTTCCCCGCAACGGAAATGACCGCTCAGGGAATTCGGGAAGTATTTTTCGACCAGTCTGATATAAGGGTCCAGATTTTCTCGGAATATCTGGACCTTTCAAGGTTCCGCGACGAGAGGCAGGTTCGCGCTCTGGCCGAATTCATGCGCCTGAAGTACGAAAATGTCGATTTCGATGTAGTCATCAGCATTGATTCGCCGGCGACCAACTTCCTCATCGACAATTCTTCCAACGTGTTTCCGAACTCCCAGTTGGTGTTTTCTTCCATACCCCAGACCCTCGGGAAAAAAATAGAGACCCTGGAGATTCGCAAGAGGGCCACGTGTGTGATTGAGCCTACTAACGGGGCTAAACTGATACATTCGGCGCTGTTGCTGTTCCCTGGCGCCACTAACGCCGCATTTATCTCAGGCGCTTTCGAAAATGACGAATTACGCGCCAGGGATCTGCGAAATTCCCTGGAGGAATTCCGCGGCAGACTGAACATCATCGACCTGTCAGGACTGACCAGAAACGAGACGATTCAACGCGTCAAAGGTCTGCCTGCCGACACTCTTGTTTTCTTCTCAACCTTTTTTGTGGATGCCAACGGCATAAGCTATGTTCCCCGTGACGTGCTGAAGTCCATATCCTCTCAGACAGGTCATCCAGTCTTTGGTCCCTATGAATCCTACATGGGCTACGGGATAGTCGGCGGTCCATTGGCCAGCGTAAAATTGCAGGGAAAAAGGGCCGCCACGGTTGCTCTTGAAATCCTGAAAGGGGCCTCGGCAGCTGATATCCCGTTTGATTACGGGCTGGAAACGATTGTCCATGAGTATGACTGGAATCAGCTACGCAGATGGGAAATAAAAGAGCGGAACCTGCCTCCCGGTAGCTCGGTCATAAACCGCAAACCGTCCATCTGGGAATTGTACAAGGCTCAGGCCATAGTTGTCGTGGCCCTCATACTTCTCCAGTCAGCCCTGATCATGGCCCTCTTCGTGAATCTGCAGAGACGCAAGCGCGCCGAATTGTCACTTCTGGACAGTCGTCAGGATCTGAGAATACTCGCTGGAAGACTCATTTCATCTCAGGAAGACGAGTTACGACGGCTGTCCAGGGAGTTTCACGATGACATTGCCCAGAGACTTGCGGCTGCCGCCATCGAGGCGGGGACGCTCCAATTGAAGGCGGCTGAAAAAGAAGACCCCAATCTGGACAGGATTCGCTCGATAAAAGACCAGTTGATCAACCTGTCTGAGGATGTTCATGCCATATCGCGTGAAATCCACCCATCTATTCTAAAGGACCTGGGTTTGATTCGAGCAGTGAACTCGCTTTGTGTAATGTTTTCGGATCGTGAAAATATCCCGATCGATCTTGAAACAGAAGAAATCCCCGTGCCTATTGATAAGAACATATCACTTTGTTTTTACAGGGTAATTCAGGAGAGCCTTCGAAATGTGGCCAAACACGCCAATGCTCACAAGGTGACAGTATCGCTGAAATTCGTCCGACCCGAGCTGGTTCTGAAAATACGTGATGACGGAAAAGGCTTTGTGCCTCAGGGGGTCCGTGAAATTCCGGGGATTGGCCTTGCCAGCATGAGAGAACGGGTTGATTATATAAATGGCAGCCTTAAAATATTATCAGAGCCCGGTAAGGGCACAACCGTCGAATTGTCCGCTCCGCTTGAGGGTAAAACCATATGAGACGCGCCAGGGTCCTGCTTGCTGATGATCACCGTATAGTGGCTGAAGGTCTCAAGGGTCTGCTGGAGTCTGAATACGAGCTCGTGGGAATAGTGGAGGACGGAAGAGCGCTCGTTGAGGCCGCTGACAGGTTGCAACCCGATGTGATTGTTGCTGATGTGTCTATGCCTTTACTCAACGGTATAGACGCTGTTCGACAAATCAGGAAGAAACACAAGGACATTGCGGTAGTTTTCCTGACGATGCAGACGGATGTCATGTATGCTGCCGGGGCATTTGAAGCTGGAGCATTGGGTTATGTCCTGAAACATTCAGCCCCGTCTGAACTGGTCACTGCAATATCAAGCGCGTTGAAGGGCAGGACGTACATAACGCCAATGCTCGCTGGGGACCTTCTTGATTTTCACAAAAATAAACCTCAGGATGCCTCAGACAGGAATGTCAAATTAACGGGCCGTCAGAAAGAGGTCCTGCAGTTACTGGCCGAAGGCCGGGGTGTGAAGGAAATAGCGACCTTATTGGGAATTTCGACGCGAACGGTTGAGTTTCACAAATATAGTATGATGGAATCTCTTGGTTTGAAGACCTCCGCAGAGCTGGTCCGATACGCCGTCAAGACGGGGATCGTCGATACATAGCTGACCGGGATCGGTTTATGTGTTATGCATAATCTGCTTGAGAGCTTTAAAATCAGCTTGCAGGGTAAATCAAAAGGAGGAGAAGCATGAAAAAGGTAGCTGTTGTTGGATGTGGCTCTTACATGGAGAGCGGCTATGGATGTCCGGGTGAGTGGAGATGCCTTAAAGCGGCCGCCCTCGGTGAAGGCAAATTTGAAGAGCCTTCGTCAGTGGTTTCTTTTGTAAGCTGCGAATGTCCGGGACGAACAGTGATACCGACCCTTGGAATGGCCGCAAAACTGTCTGAGATCAAGCCAGAGGTCATCTATTTCAGCTCGTGCATGGCCAACGCCAAGCCTCCATGTCCATACTTCAAGCCGGAAGAACTTGCGGGCATGGTTGAGGAAAAGACAGGGGTCAAAGTGATACTCGGAACCCACGATTATCATTAAAAAAGCATGCGCTTACATGAAACGGTGTTTCACTACGGACGGTTCATGGATGGGCGCCTGAGCGGTGTACGGCACAACTGTGCTCCTGTCACGACTCCGACGCCACTTCCATGGTCCGTAGCGGTCAATCAGGTTTTGAACAGCCGGTTCTCAGGCACAAACCGTCTTGCTGCCACTACTTTTGCGTAATACCCGGGAACCTTCTTCTCCCCCCATGAAAATACAGACTGTATGCAAGGAAAAACATGCGATTATCAAGGAAATGTCTGATCGTTTCGCTCATGGTGCTACTCAGCCTCACTGTCAGTTACGTGGCATTGGCCCAGTCAGCAGAGCCTGAGAAACCCAAGGGGGTTATTTTGTTTATCGGCGACGGAATGGGGGCAAACCAGCTCAAAGCCGCACAAATATATGCCACGGAAATACTGGGCAGGGATCTGGCAATCAACTCAATAAAAATATCCGGGAACACCACCACCCATTCGGCTTCCGCTCCCATCACGGATTCCGCTGCAGCCGCAACAGCCATTTATTCAGGGTTCAAGGCTAACAACGGTCAACTGAATGTGCTGCCTGACGGTATGAATGCTGAAGGGATAGGTAAGGCGGCCAAAAACGCCGGTATGTCAGTCGGAATCGTAAGCACATCCCGTATTACGGACGCAACCCCGGCCGCCATCTATGCCATTGCCTCCAATAGGTCAGAACATGACGCAATAGCTTTGCAGTTGACCGAATTTATGCCCGATGTTGTCCTTGGTGTCGGCCTGAAGAGTTTCATGCCAAAAGATCTGAAATCCGGCGACAGGAAAGACGGCGTTGACCTTATCTCGGCAATGAAAAAAAAGGGCTATGAATACGTAACGAATTCCATGGAATTAGTTAATGTTGATACAGCAAAGGTTGACAGACTCCTTGGAATGTTCTCATCCGGAAACATGCCTTATGCCCTGGATCGCAAGAGCAATCCGTCCTTGTCAGGGCTGCCGAACCTGGCGGAAATGACAAGGGCCGCCATTTCCATTGTAGGCAGGAACCCCAGGGGATTTCTGCTTATGATAGAAGGCGGCCGTATTGATCACGCATGCCATGCCAATGACATCAGGACCATGATAGAGGAAACTATAGAATTCGATGACGCCGTAGCGGTAGCTCTCAAATTTCAGGAAACGCGACCTGACATTCTCGTGATCGTGACCGGGGATCATGAAACCGGAGGACTCGGGTCAATTGGGAGCGGAGACTTTTCCATGGATCCCAAGGCGATAAAATCAATAACTAGAAGCCTTTCGTCTATTGAAGAAAAAGTTGCGCTTTATCCTGATCATCAGGACGCTTTACTCAGGTCTGCCGGAATCGAACTCAACCCTGAAGAGGCCGAACAACTCAGATTATCAAGATTAGAGGCGGAGAAAGAAAGGTCAACCGGCAAGGACTCCCCTCAGAAGAGTTCAAAATACGATTTAAAGGCTTTCCTGAAAACACTTGGGGAGATTACGAGCAAGCGGGCAAAAGTGGAATGGAAATCCAACGGTCACACGGAACTGCCTGTAATTACCCGTGCGACGGGTCCGGGGGCTTGCATGTTTGAAGGAGATTACGATAACACGGACATAGCGCTGAAAATATCCGAATTGCTGGGTCTGCGGATTCCGGCCCTGGACAGGACGCAGAAAGACAAAACCTCTTCAATCTCAGATTTCAGGCTTGCGGCATAGATGAAGTTTCTGAGGGATGTCAATGGGACGCTGAATCCGTCTCCAGACATTTCAGACTGTGCTAAAGCCATCCCTCGCTGATATACCAGTCGCGTGTAATATCAATCGCCGTTTTCAAAGGCGTAGCGCTAACCCAGCGCAATTTTCCCCTTGCTTTTGATGCCGAGCATACCCACGCAAGCTGTTCCATCTCCATGATTTTTTCTGATCTGAGAAGGGCCGGTTTTTTCGTCAGAATACTGACCGCGTCACCTGCCTTTCCTAAAAGCCTCATCATGGCAAGTGGCACAGGCACAACGACAGCTCTGTACCCCATACTCAATGCTATCTGCCTGGCAAATTCCCGCCAGATAACAGGACGCTCGTTAGCGAGGAAAAATATCTCTCCTGTTGGAATGTCGGTAGCGCCGACCGCCGTAACTATTCCATCAGCCAGATCACGAACATGGATTATGCTGACTAACCGGTCCGGACCCGCCACCACGGGTATGATCCTGTACCTGGCCGATTTGAACACGCCGAAAACATCGGTGTCCCTCGGACCAAACACAGTAGGTGGCCGCACTATTGTGAGGGGTATCCTGTCGCTGTATTCCTGGGCCAGCTTTTCTCCGGCCAGTTTGGAACGTCCGTAACTTGAGATGGGGCGAGGCGCATCATCTTCAGATATGGGATCAAAACCGTTCAAACAGGGTCCGGCGGCCGCCTGGGAACTCACCAGCGCGAATCTGCGGATATTGTTAGCCGCTTTTGTGCTGATCAGCAGATCGATGAACCACCGGGTGAATTCCACATTCGCTATGTGATATTCAGTGTAAGTCAAAGCCCGTGTCGCTCCGGCGACATGTATCACGAAGTCAATATCCGGAGATCTGCGGAGCTCACCGGGCAGATCCTCATAACTGCAGGTCCTCACCGGCATTCCTTTAAGATATTTCAGAGAAACAGTCGAACGCGCCGGGCAAATGGTGTCCCATCCTCTCCGGATGGCATGCTCCGCCACATGGCTCCCGACAAATCCTGTGGCGCCGGTTATCAGACACCTCATGAAATTAATCCCCCGTGACTAGTAATCACTACTGAACTCCTGTTTTGCTGAATCATAGATTCGTCTGAGCGTCCTGTCTGATACTCCCATGAAGAAAAGAGCAATAATGAGCTGGTTTATAAGCATGGTCTTCAAGATCCCGCGCTGTTTCCATCGACGGCTCGAAGTGACGGCCCTCGATGGCGCAGTCATTACCAAGCCTGTTCGCCTGGCCGCCCGGCAGAACGCAAAATCTTCCATGATGATGATCTCCGGGTAACCATTGAGTCTGTAGAAATTTTCACGGGTTACAAATATGGCCTGGTCACCGTACGGCATCCCGAAATGATTCGATCTGAAATTTGCGAGCTTCTCAATAGCCCTGAACTGCCAGCGGTCATCATCAAGCGAGAACCTGAAGGCGCCAACCGACACGCCCGGCCTGAGAAGAGTTTCAGTTACCACCTCTCGCCAGTCATGCGGCAGACGGGTATCCGCGTGAAGGAACACAAAGATGTCATTTGAGGACTCTCTCGCCCCAAGGTTCATCTGGGTGGCCCTGCATGCCGATGTCCGAAAAACCCTCGCTCCAAGCTCCATTGACAGCTTCACAGTGTCATCACTACTTCCGCCATCCACAACTATCAGTTCGAAATCACTACCTGAACCCAATGCGGAAACGCACGACGACATGTTATGAGCCTCATTCAGGGTAGGGACGATAACGGTTATTTTCGAAGGTGTCATAATCCGCCTAAAACTGACCTCAGGAAAGCCTCATCCAGTATTTCCAGGTCTTCGGGCCTGTCGATATCCCTAAGCGTTCTGAGCAGATGAACTCGCATGTTCCCTGATTTAGCCCTGTCTAGTGTCATTTCAAGGGCCCGTGAAGTTCCCCAGTCGATGTCAATGAACAATTCTGGTCGTGGATCGTTCAATCCGATGAGGTAATAGCCACCATCCGCCGCCGGACCCAATACCATATCATGTCGGTCAAGCGACTCAAATGCCTCTGCAACGATGTCTGCGCCAAGGTCATAAATGTCCGTCCCTATTATTATTACACGAGCGGCCCCGTTTTTGCCAAACGCGTTATCAAAGGCGCGCGACATCTTCTGCCCGAGGTCGCCCGGAGCCTGCTCCTCCAGAACCACAGATGGCCCCAACCAACCGCGCATTGAGGACTCAGAGCTACCCGCATACAAGACCCGCGCCTGAATATGTCCGGTGTTGACCAAGGGCTCGATCTTGCGCAGCGTCAGTTCCGTCAGAGCTTTTTGGACCCTGGCGGCTTCCTCAAATCCCAACGCGGGCGTCAGACGGGTCTTTGTCTCTCCTGCCACAGGATACCGCGTGAATACCAACAACTGATCGACGTTGGGCTTAATCATTGCGACCTGTCCATATTTCATCAACCTTTTCTTAAATGTCGGGAATTAAAAAAAGAGCACCCCGAACCTGCCTACTAAAACTACATGGCCTTAATCCGCGTGATTTCTGATATTTGTTCTTGACGGATCAAAATACCTTGATTAATATAGTTCGATTATATTGACTATGAACCCTCTGGAGGTCGATTCATATATGTCTGTTAAAATAAGACTTGCTAGACACGGATCCAAGAAAAAACCATTCTATCGAGTAGTAGCTGCTGATTCATTGTTCCCTAGAGACGGAAGATTCCTTGATAAACTGGGAACTTATGATCCAAGGGACAAAGTAAACGGCTTGAAGCTTGACCTTGATGGAATCAAATCCTGGATTGAGCGCGGCGCTGAGCTATCAGATACAGTGCGCAAACTTTGCAGAATTTCATCAAAAAGCGCGAGCGCCTAGTCGGGCTGATAGTCATTTGGATTATTTAATAAACCCCTAGAGGCGTTGATGAAAGAGCTTACGGAATTTCTTGCCAAAGCTTTGGTTGACAACCCGGATGAAGTGAGTGTCTCAGAGACGGAAACTGAACACGCCCTGATCCTGGAACTCAAAGTCGCTCAGGCGGATTTGGGAAAAATCATTGGCAAACACGGACGAACCGCCAAGGCCATCAGGTCAGTGCTTAACGCTGCCTCTACCAAGCGAAAAACCAGGGTAGCGCTGGATATACTGGAATGAATTGTTCCGGTCGGTGATGTGAAGCCTGATGTCATTAGATGGTCTTGTGGTAATAGGTCGGGTTCAAAAGCCGTTTGGCATACGAGGCGAAGTCAGAATCCAGGTCTATACCCAATCACTCGAGGCCTTTGAAAAGTCCGAATGGTTGGAAATAAATGACAAACGAATGATTATCAAACAGATCCGTTTTCACAAAGGGTCTGTTTTAGTCTTGTTTGAGGGCGTGGACTCACCCGAGCGGGCTTCAGGTCTGGTGGGTCAACTGGTAAAAACGCTTCAGAGCAATTTGCCACCAAAAGAAGAGGACGAATATTACTACTTTGAACTCACTGGCCTGGATGTTATCACCCAAAAGGGTGTATGTCTGGGCAGGGTGACGGACATAATGGCCACCGGCGCCAATGACGTACTGGTTGTTATGGGTGATTACGGCGAAGTGCTCCTGCCATTTATAGATGAGGTTGTCCTTGAGGTAGACCTTATCGGCGGAAAGATGCTTGTTGATCCCATGGAAGGTCTTGTCCCTAATGCTTGAAGTTAGGGTTATAACGATATTTCCCGGGATCTTTGATTCGTTTATGCAGTTTGGGAATCCGGCGAGGGCTGCCGAGGCCGGGTTATTGAACTTTGAAACAGTTGATTTGAGGGATTTCACTGAGGACCGTCACAGGACGACGGACGACTATCCTTACGGTGGTGGTTCCGGCATGATAATGAAACCGGAGCCGATTGTGAAAGCCATCCGTTCGGTCAGGATGTCTGCGCCTGAATCCAGGGTGATCCTGACGACACCTCAGGGCCGTAAGCTGGAGCAGGAACTTGTCAAGGAACTGTCCGCTGTCGAATCGCTGGTGTTTGTCTGTGGACGTTACGAAGGGATAGACGAACGAATCAGGGATTTTGTGGACGATGAAATTTCCATAGGAGATTTCATTCTGTCGGGCGGAGAGACGGCGGTTATGGTCATACTGGACGCCGTGGTCAGACTGATACCCGGTGTTCTTGGCGCTGATAGCAATATAGACGGAGAATCGTTTTACGATGGTTTACTGGAATATCCCCAGTATACCAGGCCGCGGGTTTTTGAAGGACTCCAGACGCCTGATATACTGTTGGAAGGCCATCACGCCAAGATCCGTGTGTGGCGTAAGAAACAGGCTCTGGCCAAAACATTGATGAAACGCCCGGACCTGTTGGAGAACAGAATACTCGACAGGGATGAACAAAAACTATTGGATGAAATTAAAGCTGAACAGAATATATAGTCGGGAGAAACATAATGAACATTATAGATCGCTTAGCTTTTGAACAGACCCGTATGGATCTGCCAGCGTTTCGCGCTGGTGATACCGTAAAGGTTCACGTCAGGATCGTAGAAGGTAACAGGGAGAGAATCCAGGTTTTTGAAGGGGCTGTGATCGCCATCAATAACAGGGGACCTGGATCCAGCTATACGGTAAGAAAGGTTTCTTACGGCATAGGTGTGGAGAGAGTTTTCCCCCGCGATTCACCCATGGTGGAAAAAGTAGAATTGGTTACCCGCGGTAAGGTCAGACGGGCCAAGATATACTATCTGCGCAAACTCAGAGGCAAGGCCGCCAGAATCAAAGAGAAATCCTACAACTAGTAATGTTCCTTTTGTAATAGCGACCTGCTTTTGAATGGCGCCAACGAGTAAACATGAAGAGATGGCTATGGCTTCCGGGGCTCGCCTGGTGGCCGGTATAGATGAAGCAGGTCGTGGTCCCCTCGCTGGTCCCGTGGTAGCGGCTGCCGTAATACTGGACGGTTTCGACGTTATCAACGGCCTCGACGATTCAAAACTTCTCACCGGGAAAAACCGCGCCAAATTATTCGATGTGATCCTGGCCAAAGCCATCAGTGTTGGCATAGGCATAATTGAACCTGACGAGATTGACAGGATAAACATACTGCAGGCCACCCGACTTGCCATGAAGACAGCGGTCAGTCGACTTGACGCCAAAGCTGACTATCTGCTTATTGATGGGCCCATAAAACTGGATATCCCTTGCGATCAGAAGCCCATCATAAAGGGAGACAGGCTGAGTCTGTCCATTGCGGCGGCCAGCGTCGTGGCAAAAGTTACCCGTGATAGAATCATGGACGATCTGGACAAGGTATTTCCTGACTACGGGTTCGCCCGAAATAAAGGCTATGGCACACGGGAACATCAGTTGGCGATAATGCGGCATGGACCCTGCCGGGTTCACAGGATGAGCTTCAGGCTTTTACCCACGCCTGTTCAGAATAGCATGTTCTAAGGGCCGGTCTGCATCATCCACCCTGTCTTAAATCCTGCTTCAGATTCTCAAAAGGCTCAAGTCTGACATCGGGAGAACTGGTTAGTCCCCTGACGCGAAAAGTCGTGTTGAGTATCTTCCCGTCACGAGTGATCAGGTTGCCGAACAATCCCGACACTATCGTGTCAAAACCTACAAGCGGCGCCACGTCCACCTTGAAATCTATTCGACCCTGATCGCTGAAATACATGCCCGAGGCGTCGATCCGGGCCGCGTCAGAATAGAATTTCAGGTTTTTTATCTTCCACTTGTTATCAAACACGTCCATCTTCCAGTTCATACGCTGGAACGACAGACCCTGACCAATGATGTCCGGCAGGCGTCCCCTGAGGATAGATCCCAGATTAATCAGTGAAAATATTTTGGACAGGACCTCGAAACGGTATATTGTCCCGTCAGCCACCCTCACTTCCATGTTTCCCGACTTGTAGATTCCACCGTTTTCGAGGCCGGAACGTATTCGCCATTCCATGTAGCCTTGCGACACAACATCGCCATCTACTCTGGCCCGGTTAGGATCTGACAGGAAGATTCGGTCAAACTTTAACTGGTCACCCTGGAATTCAACTCTAAGCGGCCTGGTGGTGTGCGGCCGAAGGTCGAAAGAAGCCGTTCCTCTCAAAATGCCATCGGCAAAGTTCATCTGCCATTTTGGCACATTAAGCATACCGTTGTTGCCGTCGAAATCGGCCCGAAAATCGGAAAAGGTCCTGTAAGCCGTCTTGCCTTTCGCCACGTGCAGAGAAAAGGAACCACGACTGTAATTCAGGAATCTGATGACCGAGTTGGAACGGATCCAGTCAATCCATGACATTACCGGCGCCTGTCCTGACTGGTCCGTGAAATCCGTCGTGTCCAGAAACTCACAATCGAAGCTGGCTTTGTATTTCGGCTGTGAGAAATCTGTAATTAGCAGGTCTGCCGCTACCACTGAGGAGCCGGTCCTTGAGCGCTCAACATTGAACTGTAGAGTCTTTCCCTTGAGTTGGATGCTTCCGGTGATTCCGTCTGTTCTTTTCCTTGCCCGTGGCAATCGGAGTGAGACATGGTTCAGCGTGAAGTTTGCGTCAATATTTGGGTCCTGATTCCTGTCCTTTCTCAGTATCAGGTCGCCTTCTATGCGTCCACCAGGCTGAAGTTCAAGCGCCGGATCCACTATCCACATCAGGTCACCCGTCGGGATGCCTTTGGGTGGTAAATTCAGGCTGGCTGAGATCTTTCCGTCATCCCTGATCTGCGCTCGGGTGAAGATTCGACTTGTGTCAGATACAAGGTAGGCGTCCTCCACCGTTACACCCTCAGCGTCCTTAACACCTGAAAACTCGAGTTTAAGCGGAACGCCGGCGGCTTTTCTTATCCATGATTCTTTCGCGACTATAAGATTCTTCAGATCAAGGTTTCCTGAGAAGCCAATCTCCGGGAAACGTCCCTTAATGTTGACCGTCAGCGGAGCAATCCCCGCAATTGACCAGCCGGAGTTATGAAAATAAAGTTTTCTCAGATCTGCTCCGTTCAGTTTCATGTCAATGCTGGCGTGAGATTCCTTGTCCGAAAAGGTCCCTTTCAGTTCAAAGGGACTATCCCCAAGAAAACCTTTGATTGCGGATGTAGAAATGGACGAAGGCCTGAATCTTAGCCTTCCAGATACCTTGCGGATGGGAGAGGCGACCGATTCAGTTTTGAAACCGAATTCATCCAGATCGATCTGACCTTTCATTGTCGGCTTTTCGAGATCACCCTTGAGGTCCATTGTTACTGATACAGATCCTCCAGGCTCCTGAATCCATTTCAGGTACGGTTCAAATCGCTCTCCCCAGGCCTTACTGGTCAATACGTTAAGAACATCCGATGCCTGCGCCTTCATTGAAATGAACAAATCCATCCTGGGTTTGACCGATAAATTGTTCATCCAGCCGTTGATTACTACAGGAGAACTTCCTATGGTGACGTTGATACCCTTGAATAACACTTCATTCGAATTCAGGCGAAACGCCCCGCTGGCGTTCTCGATTGGTAATTCAAAACCCGGGATGAATCCCGTAACCTGATTGAGGGTCGCGTCCAGGTAGGTGTCAGTCCAGAAGTGCGCCGGTTTCTTCCTGACGTTGAATCTGTAATTCCAGGAGGCTGAAAGTATTCTGATTCCTCCCTTGATGCCGGCTTTCAGGATGCGTTCCTGATCAGGGGCGCTCAGCAATTTCAAAGGCGCTATTTTGATGGCCTCGTCCAGATTGATGTCAGCTTTGCGAACATTGACCGTGGCATAAGCGTTTTCAGACCCAAGATCCTCAAAGTTGGTCTCTACGGAGGCGTCAATTCCAGGCGCGCTGATCGAAGGAACTGATATTTTAATGCGATTGGCCTTCCTGAAACCCTCAACACTTGCGTAAAGCCTGTCTGAATTCCCTCTTATCCGCTGTTTGCCGGCCGGATGTAAAAAGTTGGCAATTTCAAACGATCCGATAGCGTTCCAGTCATCCCATCTTCCCCGAATCTGTATGTGGGCGTTTGCAATGCCTTTCAGTATAGGGATCTCAGGATAGAAGCTTGTTATGAGGTGCGAAACCGGGTATGTCGGATAATCCAGAAGCCTGAATTTGATGAAAGATTTTTTGCCATCGATATCTTCTTCCTCCTGACTTGCTCCCAGATTTCCCGACATTTCAAGTCTACCGGTCTTTGAGCCGTCGTGAGACAAACCTTGAGCTTCAAATCTTTCAACACCTGTAACACTCAAATTTCCAGCGCTGATTTCAATCCTGGAAAACAGTGTTTCGTAAGAATTCCTCGATGCGCCAGCTCTCTTGTTGAGAATCGTAGCGTCAGTAATCCTCAGTGATTTAATGGACGGTTTCAGGGGTAATTGGATCGAAGAGCCGGCTGGAGCGCCTGCCAGCTTGGACTTTAGTGAGCCAGAATCTATTATGATTTGAGGGTTAGTTACCTTCAGAAAGTCTATGCCCAGGTTTCCGAAAATCACGCCCTGGAGATCCAGCGACATTTCCATTCTGGAAAAGGATATCTCAATCGGGTCCCTATCGGCCTGGCCGATTCGCACACCGGTCGATTCTATCTGCGCTGAACTGAGAGAAGTCCACCTGAAACTCAGCTGATCTATTGACGCCTCCGTGGTCAGAGGAGTCTTCAGCCTGGAAATGAGGATTCTCTTGAATTCCGGTCCCTGAATCAGGTAGCGAATTCCCGCAAAAAAACCGCCCACAAGACAAAGTATTCCGAGCAGACCAATTAAAACCGTGGCAAATAATTTCTTTTGGCGGGAAGATCTTGCGAAAGGGAAATTAGGCCTGTTTATTGCCATCATAGCTTTCTGAAGGCCCTAAAGGCAGGATCATCTGTCAATGACAAAAACACACGGTCACGGCCGGAAAAAAGGTCTTGCGTCATTGAAGATCGGCTCAGTGACCGCGTGTCATCAAATAGGCAAAATAGTCGAAAAGCAAACAATCGGTCTGATCGACACAGAACTATCCTAAACGGGTCTTCTTTTTTAACCTTGATATCTTTCTTCTGAGTATTTCCAGACGGCTCCTGGAGGCCCCTGCAGACCTTTCCTCATCTCTTTTGACGATCATGGCCCTGGCCTTTTCCTTATACTGCCTTATCGAGTCGGTCTTCTTCTTTTCCGGAGCAGGCAAACCCTTCTCGATCCTCAGGGCTTCAATGATTTCCTGTTTGTTCATTCCGTGAACGCCCTGAACATTAGGTATTTTTAACGCTTCCTCGCGTAATTCCTTCATGGTCCAATCTTCTAGGGGTTTTTCTTTCTTTTCGTCTTTTTCTTTCTTTTTCGAACCCATCGATCCTCCTGAGAGCTTGACTAAATTAACTCGAATTTCCAATTATCATGGAAAGTAGGGAAAAATACAATAGTTTTGTGGTGTTTAGAACTGAAAATACAATGTTATCAACGGCCTGTGGCATCGGTAGTCCCAACGGTCAGCTGTGACACAGGGTCATTATCTGATCAGTTCTCGCGATTGTCTATTACGCGTTTAGTCTTGCGCTCACTCCTCGGAAGAGAGCCATAAGGAGTAAGTTCGACCTCCGGAGTTACCAGAAGTTTTCTTCTCACAGTGTCCTTTATCAGGCGGGCCGTGTCGGCCATCAATAATGGGTCCTGGCCCTTCGAACATTCAACCCTCAGACGCATGACATCCTTTCCGTCAATTCTGTCCAGTTGAACCTGGTACTCGCAGCTGATCCCCTTGATCTGGCCTAGCGCGTTATCGATCTGACCGGGATAAACGTTCACAGCCTTCACTATGAACATGTCATCGGATCTACCAAGGAGCCTGTCGTGTCTTGGCAGAAGAGAACCACAGGCGCACGGGCCTTTTTTCATGGCCGTCAAATCCCTGGTCCTGTAACGAATCAGCGGAACCGCTTCTTTCCTCAAGGTGGTGACAACCATTTCACCGACCTCTCCTTCAGCGACAGGTTCAAGCGTGTCCGGATTGAGTATCTCCAGGATGTAATAATCGGCCCAGTAATGTATGCCATCATGCATCCGGCATTCAAGCCCCGTTCCCGGACCATACAATTCCGTCATTCCGGGTATGTCATACATGTCCGAAAGATTCAGCAAACGGCGGATTCTCGATCGCATGGCATCCGAGGACCTCTCCGAACCATATATCATCTTTCGTAAGTGGATCCGGTCCCTCAATCCGCGCCTCTCAACCTCCTCAGCAAGCAATAATCCCATGGAGGCCGTACAGCACATCACGGTTGTCTTGAAATCGAGCAGAAACTCCATTTGCATGTCCATGTTTCCCGGACCTGCAGGTATCGCCATTGCGCCAAACCTCTCGCACCCTGCCTGGAAACTGACTCCAGCGGTCCACACTCCATACCCGACGCAGATCTGAACCCTGTCTTCGGGTGTCAGATCGGCCATCTCGTAGCACCGTGCAAAGAAGTTGGTCCAGTCATCCACATCCTTCTGGGTATAACAAAGGACCTTACGCTTTCCCGTTGTTCCAGATGAGGCATGCACCCGGACAACTTCAGACATGGGGGTTGAAAGTAATGGAAACGGGTAATCATCCGACAAATCCTGCGACGTGGTGAATGGCAGGCGTTTCAAATCGTCAAGTGAGCGTATATCCGCAGGTTTTATGCCTGCCGAATCAAGTTTGTTCCTGTAGAACCCTGACCCATTATAAGCGTGTTCAACAGTCCATTTTAATCCGTCACGCTGAATTTCGGCGAGTTGATCCAGAGATGAAAAAGTGGGCATAAAAGACATTAAAAAACTCCGTCCGGTAAATCATAATATGGTACCAAATAGCGTACAAAAAAAACGCTTTTATCGAAGCTCTCCAAATTAACCTTAATCAGCCAATAAAAGCCCGCAATTTATATAGCACATTTATTCGTGTTCGGCATTAATTTCTATCCGTTACCAACTCACTGCCAGCCGCTTCACAGAGTAAGATTAAATAGTTTTTAAGACTATCTGCTTCGTAAAAATGATGTTATTTTTTCCGAAGATGTTGGTGAAGCTGTTCCCCAAATTGTTGTGGACGGGAAACCTTCCCTGCCAACGGATACAGGAGTAATCGCGCACTCATCAATGGTTCATGGTGAAGGACTCTATAGTGAAAGGAAGTCAAAATCATGTCGGTCAATCTATCTTATGATGTTTTCAGGGAAATTAGCTATGGATTGTATATCGTTACATCCAGGGATGGCGAAAAAGGGAATGGTCAAATTGTAAATACGGTTCTTCAGGTAACCTCAGAACCGCCAAAATTTGCTGTAATAGTCAATCGTAAGAATCTGACTCATGATTACATTCTGAGAAGCGGTGTTTTCGGCGTATCGGTATTGTCTGTAGACACTCCAATGACGTTCATAGGCTTATTCGGTTTCAAATCGGGCAGAGATGTCGACAAGCTTTCCAAGACTACTTACATAGAGGGCATAACGGGCTGCCCACTGGTCACCGAACACGCGCTCGGCGTTCTGGAATGCACTGTAGCCAACTACCTTGGGGTGGGGACTCACACAATTTTTGTTGGAGAGGTCGTTCAGTCACAAACAGTAGGAACCGGGAAACCGCTGACCTACGAATATTACCACTCTCATTTAAAGGGAAAAACAGCGGCAAACGCGCCCACATATCAGGCGGATAAAAAGTAACGGGGAATCGGATTACGCCGGGGTTATTTTTTGTTGGATGGGACAGCCCGGTAGAACCGCTCGGATTCTTGTCAGTCTGCCCTCCTGTTCGAAGCGATCAGGCAGATCTTGAGGACCAGATCATGCAGCACGCTCTCCGGGCTCACAGATCCTATCCGTGAAGACTTGAGCAATGTTTCCGCGTCAAGTATAGCTTCCATCACCACAATCAGTTTTTCCATGGTGTAGTTCTGGGCTGTTTTGAGCGTCAGATAGAGAGGATAATCCTTCATCAAAAGTGGATCAATCCTGGATTTCAGAGACTCGGTGGAATGGGATGATCGAACATCTTTCATTATTCCGGTAAACTGATCGTAGCTCAGATTAGGTCGCCAATGCTTCCTGAGGCGCGTAAACAGCAATTCTCTGGCCAGTATAATCTTTCGGTATTCCGATGTAATGGCCGCAAGAGTTTGTAACGGGTGCGCCACAATTTTCAGATTTTCCATGAGCGCTGGAATACATTTGGTCGGGTCTGCAGTTCTCAGGACCGTGAGAAAATCGAAAAACATCGGTTCATGGAAATCCAGGAAGAGATCTTCAACGTCTTGGGAAGTGATCTGTTTTCTGGTCCCAATGAACGCTATTATCTTGTCCAGTTCCGAATGAATTCGCCGGATGTCCTTGCCAGATCGGTCATACATCAGGTTTAGAGCATCCGGGCTTATGGTTTTGGCATGCTTGGCGACAACTTCGTCAACCAGTTTTTTAAAGTAATTTTTCTGCAAACCGGCGCCAAACTTTTCCTGAACCGGAGTAAGCTCGGTCACCTTTCCATATTTTTCAAAAGCCTTATAAAGTTTCTTCTTCCTGTCAACGCTTGACGCCGTAAAAACCAGCGTGACACCCGTTGGTAGTGGCGAGCTGATCAAAGCCAGAAGAATGGAATCATCCTGGAATCCTTTAGGCGCGCTGCTGTCTGAGCTAAAAGCATCCGCTACTTCATAAAGAGTCTGTTTATCTTTATCTGACAGGGAGGAACTCACAGCTTCTTCGAGCAATGAATGATCGAAACCTGAAGCCTGGATGTCTATACCGGCTGAAGCGCAAAGTCTGCCAAATGCCCGGAATGAGAATTTCCTGTCACCTGTGCGCCACGAGTCGCATATCCTGGTCATCAGCCTGGACGTATTGTCCTTGCCAACAAATGCCGGAGTCTGTTCGACGCAGATTATTTTGTCGGGGCTGAACAGCGAGGGCGTCGAAACCTCGTTTACAAGGTCTCCATTGTCCATCGAAGCCCCGTCAATAAAGACTAACGTTGCATTTTCGCCGTGCTGACCCGACAGCTTTGAACACAATTCCCGCGCAGCGCTCTTGACGAGATACTCATCGCCATGGAACAGGTATATTGGCGAGGAGGAGGCTTTTGGGGCGCCATCTGAATCTTTTTTTTTCATGCAAACCGTTTTTGGAGCTTATTAAAAAGACAACAGACGCTTGAGGATGTCCTGAGAGGAGAAAATCGGTCAGAAAATAAACGCGTTATTTTGCTTCGGTCTTCTCTTTAGGTGTTTCCGCCGCGGGCGTAGGCGCCGGTGGCTCTGGAGCGTCATCAGTGTCCATGCTTTTCTTGAAAGATTTTATACCCTTACCGAGACCGCCCATGATCTCGGGAATACGCTTGGCGCCAAATATCATTACTACGATTAACAGAATCAATATCAGTTCCCAGGGACCGGGCATCATGGATTTGCCTCCATTAAAAACTATAGACTTAAAACTTATGAACTTTTCAGTTTCACTGGAGTCATTATAATTTAGACAAGTAGAGTCGTCAAATAATCTGTGAGCTGGGCCTTCGCGCGGAACACGACGTATATGACGTTTTCAGGACAGTTTTATAACATCCTGGTCATATTAGGCTTATGGGCGTGGAGCATTGAACGTATGTCGTATATTGTACAGCCCTGGTTATGCTCTGGTTTTTATCTTAGGTGTAACAATGCGGTATTTAACTGAAAATCAGTTCTGTATGGTTTGGCGCCAGCGTTGCAATGCTTATTGGCATGAATAATTACAAGGAAGGCAGCATGAGCCGAAAATTCGACAAGCTGGAAAATAAAGAAGAGCGCCAGGAAGAAGTTATCGCCACATTGATTAATCCTATCCACGTGTTTAGCGGAGCAGTCCAGGCTAAAGATTACATCAAGGCGCAGAAACAGTTGATCAGAGACTTCGGTGAGGACATTTATTTTAACTGGCAGCTGGAAATACTACATGCTGAAATAGCATCTATTATAGAAGAATTGAAACTGGAAAATGTTGGAGTTCGTCCTAATACAGGAATCATGGGAGAAGCTTGACAGGTCATAAGAATTATCGTCATTGAAAGCGCCTCTCCAATATGTGTTGTTTATAACAGGCCGGGTTTGTCGACAAAGAAGAATTGGGTTTGGTTCATTGTTGAAGGAGAGCGGGTGACCCGCTTTGAGGAAAAGGTAAACGGAGCATGCATCATGGTAAATGGACGCTCCATATAACTACGCAGGAAGACCGGGATGGATATCGCTCCCGGTCTTTTTTGTTCTGGTGACTGTCGTTCACTGGACCCAGTTCGAAATATATGTTGAGACAGCCCGATTATGAGTATATAACGCGGTACAGCGCTACGAATTAACCGAGAGGTGACAGTGGCGATGCATGGTATCCGCAGATGCTCTCTTAATTTGGTTTTGTTGAGTTTGATGATCGCTGGCTGCTTTTCTGAAGTCTACGCTCAGGAATCATTCAAGCTGTTCCCAGCGGCGAGATTTTTCACGGGGTTGGACTGGGGTTATTATTTCGTATCCGGCGAATTCCTGGTCCCTGCGGGAGGCCGCCCAGGGTCGGGATCCAAAATAGACGCCTATTCCGATCTGGGTGTCTCACAGACTGAGGCAGTAACCCTTACCCTCGAAGGGACAATACTCGACGATCACTTTTTCACGCTCGATTACACAATGTTCATGCCCTCCGGACTCCGACGTATAACCAGGGACTTTCTTTTCCATAACAGGCTTTACACCGATGGAACACTCATAGATTCCAAACTGGATTTTAACTGGCTTCGGTTCTTTTATTGCTACAGGGCATACGAGGAGGGCGCTTTGCGAATATCCCCGGGCTTTGGCTTTAGCCACGTTCGGTTCGGCGCCACCCTGAATAGCGCCAACGAGGAAGGAGAATTTTACTCCAACACCAGAAGGCTCGATGTCACTTATCCAACTGTAGGACTTGAATTGAGATTTTTGGCGCCGTATGGTCTTGATTTCAGAGGTCAGTTTGAAGGCATGAGCCTGATTACCAGAGGCTTCGTCACAGTGGCCAAAGCATCTGCAAACTGGGAAATTTATCCCGATATAAACATCAACTGCAGCGTGTCCAACAGAATCACTCAAAGCGTCGAAGAGAATCAGGAACTTAACAACGAATGGACATTCGGGTTTACCGGACTGACCGCCGGTATAGCCTTTGGCTTCTGATTTATCTGCCAGCGGAGGACGGTTGAGCTGAGGCCCTTCTGTATTCAGGATCCGCTATCGGACCCACCGCAGCGCGTCTTGGTCCGGCATGGTACGCGTAAAGGTATTCCATCTTGGTCTGAAGACCAGGATGATACTCCAGAGCCTCCGGGAAACATATCGCATGGTAGGTGATATCAAGCGACGTGTAGGAGGTCTTGTCCAACTCCAGGTATCGCTCCTCGTGAATATAGTTGGGATCGTACACTTTCACTAAATTTCGCTCAGGCAGCCACGCGTACGCCAGAACCGCGTGAAGCACAGCCCCGGTAGAGCTCTTGTTCATCAGGAGCACTATGCGTGGCTCACCGGCTGTCAAGCCTACAACAAACCTCCTGAACGAGGTCGAATTGTTCCCGTGATTCCTGTTGCAGTAGTCAGCCTGAATCTTGATGAGATTCTTACTGTAAAAATCCTGAAGCTCCTTTGCAATCCGGGTCTGAGTCTGCTTGTTCAACATCCTCCTCAACGGAGCCTCCATCTGACGGTTCAGATAATACCACTTCGAGAAGGCGGCCATCGCAAAGCAGTATCCAGGCGCATTGGATATTGAGAAACCATCCTCTTTTATATTGAACGAGGCGTAAACATCACGGGAAGCCCCAGAATGAAGAAGAGCGCATAGAATGGCCGTAAACAACACTACTCGACCACTGCTTTTCCAGTAAAAGCTTCTCATAAACAACGTCTCCAGAAATATAGGGGTATGGCGTCAATTATATAACAATGGAGGTAAAACAATCAAGTTTAAAAGGTGGCTGTAGGCGTAAGTAAAATTATTGCTTTATGGTATTAGCCCGTGTTAGATATGTTGATGATTATTATGCGGTATTAGTACGCTGATCCTCAAAGGTGTTCAGCATCGCCTGGACTGTTCGCACCTTTTCCCGGGTTTTGGGGATTCCCTGTAGATGGAGAATCCTGAGAAGTTGGCTTGGTGAGTGATTGATATGGGCATTCTGGATCTGATCGGAAATACTCCCCTTGTGGAAATTGAGAATCCCACCTGCAATCCGCGAGTGCGGATTATGGGGAAGCTTGAGGGCAACAACCCCGGGGGGTCTATCAAGGATAGAATAGCGGCCTACATGATCATGAAGGCTGAAGAAGAGAACATAATCAGCAAAGAACAGATAATCCTGGAACCGACATCCGGAAATACCGGAATCGGACTGTCCATGGTCGCCGCGTGTAAAGGATACCGATGCCTGCTGACATTGCCGGGATGCGTCAGCCTCGAAAGGCGAAATACACTGAAAGCCTTTGGAGCCGAATTGGAGATTACCGAGTCGTGCGCGGCCACTGACGGAGCTATCAGACGGGCGCACGAGATATTCGAATCCGATCCCGAAAAATACTTTATGCCCAACCAGTTTGAAAACAGGCACAATTGGGAAACCCACTATATGACCACAGCGGTTGAAATCATCGAACAGACCAAAGGTGAGATAGACATATTTGTGGCCGGAATGGGAACAACCGGGACACTGATGGGAATTTCCAGGAGACTCAAGGAATACAATCCGCGAATCCTGGTCGTGGGCGTGGAGCCGGTGGTGGGTCACACTATCCAGGGACTCAAGAACATGACCGAAGCAATTGTTCCCAAGATTTACGATCGCTCCAGAATTGATGAAATAATCTACGTCAACGACGATCAGGCTTACGATACGACCAGATGGCTGGCCCTTACTCAGGGAATATTTGTAGGTATGAGTTCGGGGGCGGCTGTTTACGGGGCGGTTCAGGCTTCCAGGAGCCTCCGTAGCGGG
Organism: uncultured Desulfomonile sp.; assembly: GCA_964542775.1. Classification (GTDB taxonomy): domain Bacteria; phylum Desulfobacterota; class Desulfomonilia; order Desulfomonilales; family Desulfomonilaceae; genus CAITZA01. The sequence goes on along the minus strand of CAZIVV010000141.1, from coordinate 2,511 downwards.
ACTGTGGTTTGCATTCTGCCGGATCGTGGCGACCGGTATCTCAGCACGACCCTGTTCAAGTCGATCTGCGCCAAATGCCCACCCTAGAATGATCCTGAAAGTGGTTTGGTCTAAAAGAATTCGTAACATTCGCCAGGTCCGAATCTGGCGGGGTCAAAAACAAAGACTCTCGATCCGTTGTGATCCGGCAAGGCGAATTTGACTATATTTTTGGTTCCGGTCTTGAGGTTTGGGCCTCCATGTATGAGCTGGAATGCAGTGAGTCTGCCCCCCTGATAAACAGGAGATGCTTCCACAACCACACCATTTACGGTCCATACCGGTCTGGGAATAAAAAACGTATACACAGGGTAAACCCCTATCGCTTCTATAGTGGGGTAAACCGCTCCACCAGAAGATTTGCACACTTTTACGCTGGTGATTTTCCAGGGGGCGCTGGACGAATTCTGAGCCTTGGCCAAGTCAAAGCCCACGCAGACAATGAGGCAACACAACAATAACCAGAAATTAATAAAACGCTTAAACCTTATCATAGCCGCACACTCAACGACTTAAAAAGAACGTAGAGCTTGGCCCATGGCCCTCAGTGGATACATTTGGGAAATTTTCACTGAAATCGCGCTAACGCTCAGTTAAACATTCCCCTAGGCCTCCAGATATACCCGAAAACAGCTAAAAACTCAAGGAAAGAAATTATTAGCAATTGACTGTATTTCTAAAATAAAATAGAATTTTATGTCACTTAATTAGAATGGAGGTTTCCCATGACAGTCAGACTGGCAATTAATGGTTTTGGACGCATTGGTCGTCAGGTAATGCGGTGCGCCTTGGCCAATCCCAAGGTTGAGGTAGTTGCCGTAAATGATAGAATGGACCCGAAATTGATGGCGTTTTTGTTCAAGAGAGATTCTGTCCATGGCCCATATCCAGGTTCCGTATCGTATACCGATACCAAGCTGGTTGTAGACAATAAAGAGATAAACGCCCTCAAAATCACAGATGATTTGTTAAATCTTCCGTGGGGCGATCTCAAGATAGATGTGGTGATGGAATGTACGGGAATCTTCAGGGACAAAGACAAGGCCATCAAGCACATTCAAGCCGGCGCAAAGAAGGTCATCATTTCTGCCCCAGGCAAGGGAATCGATGGCACCTTCGTCATGGGAGTTAACGAAGATACCTATGACCCCGCAAAACACGATGTGTTCTCGAACGCGTCATGCACCACCAACTGTCTGGCTCCACTTGTTAAGGTTCTTAACGATGAATATGGGATTGAAAAAGGAATGATGAACACTATCCATTCCTATACCATGGACCAGAGCCTTCTCGATACAGTTCACAAGGATTTCAGGAGAGCCAGGGCCGCGGCCATTAACATGATCCCAAGCACGACCGGAGCCGCTGTAGCCATCGGTCTGGTTATTCCGGAACTCAAGGGCAAACTCGATGGCCTCTCCATCAGAGTCCCGACCCCCAACGTCTCCATCGTGGACCTTACCGCCAATCTCAAGAAACCGGCCACCGTAGAGTCCGTTAACGCAGCCATGAAGAAAGCGTCCGAAGGCCGTATGAAGGGCATACTGGCTTATATTGACGAGCCACTGGTCAGTTCAGACTTTATCAATAGCAGCTATTCCTCTCTGTTTGACGCGGATTCCACCATGATCGTTGGCGAAAACATGGTTAAGGTGTTATCGTGGTATGACAACGAAACAGGCTATTCCACGAGAATGGTAGACTTGGCGGCCTATGTCGGCGAGAAATTGAAATAGTTTCAAAATTATTGTTCATTCGCGAGCAAACCGGTCTGTTGTTTACCCGATGGAAATGAGGTGAACAAGGACCGGTTTTCGCTAAGGGCGGTTGATAACTGGAGGCAGGGAAAATGCCTGTAAAAAGCATCAAGGATCTCGAGATAAAGGGGAAACGGGTTTTTTTCCGTTTTGATTTCAACGTTCCTCTGGATGGCGCCGGAACAGTGAAGGACGCCACAAGAATTACCAGGGCGCTACCAACTCTGAATTACGCAATATCTCAGGGCGCCAAATGCATATTGACATCTCACCTTGGTCGGCCAAAGGGCGAGCGAAAGCCGGATATGAGTTTAAGACCCGTGGCCGCCAAACTCGAAGAGCTCCTCGGAAAAAAAGTCAGGTTCGTGGATGACTGCGTTGGAGAGTCCGTTGAGCAGGCTGTTTCCGAGATGAAGGACTCAGACGTGCTATTTCTGGAGAATCTGAGATTCCACGCGGAGGAGACCAAAAATGATCCGGGTTTTTCGGCGAAGCTGGCGGCATTTGCCGATGTTTACGTAAATGATGCTTTCGGTACTGCTCATAGAGCTCATGCTTCTGTAGAAGGTATTTCTAAACATTTTGATTTACAGCATAAAGCAGCTGGATTTTTGATGGCAAAAGAGATCAAATTTTTTCATCATATAATTCATAATCCAAAAAGACCTTTTGTTGCAATAGTTGGTGGTTCAAAAGTATCTGGAAAATTAGAAGC
>CAZIVV010000140.1:0-1908 GCA_964542775.1 uncultured Desulfomonile sp. | reverse complement strand
CCGTTCGAGCAGCGGGCGATTTTCGGCCGAGCCAGCATGTTGGTCCCGCCGATCCCCTTGCCGTCGCCCTGGTCCCGGTAGTAGCCCAGCGACGCGGTGGCATGGTAACAGTGGCTGATGTCGTTCTTGGCCTTCGGCTTGTAGAAATCCTCGAAAATATCGAATTCTTGCGGACTCTGAAACGTGTCGGTTCCTTCGCCGTACGGCACTCCCGCGAGCCAGACGGCGGTCCACCAGCCTGGCTGGGTCGAGAACTGCACGCGGGTCTCGAAATACCCGAAGGCCTTCTCGAACGTCCGCGACTGCAGGCCGTTGTTGAACCGGACCGTCCCGTCCGCATCCCGGGTCAGGCTGAGGACGAGGCTCCCCTTGCCGTCCAGCGCGCAGTTTTCGGCGGCGTACCGGGTCTGAAATCCGGGGTAGTCCCACTTCGCATCCGGGGAAGCGTTCTGCCAGCGCTGCGTGTCGATGGCTGTGCCCTCGAACTCGTCGCTCCACACCAGCCTCCAGTTCTTCCCCGCAGGCGGCCCCTGGACGTCCGCGCTACGGACGACCTCGTCTGCCGATACCGCCGCACAGAACCCCGCGCAGCACAGGAGCATGGCCCGTCTTTTCGTCAGCATCGCTTCTTCCTCCCGGACTTGGTTCAGTCCCTTCCGAACGGATTTCGCCGCATTCAGGCGCAGAACGCTCCCCCATAAGGTTTCACTTTTCCAGCCACACGCATCGGTTGCCGGGGCCGAACGTTGCCAGGAACGCGGGCGTGTCCGTGTCGCACACGCGGTCACGTACGGGCGTCGCCGTGATTTTGCCGAATACTCCGCCCGCCCGCCCGATGAAGACATTCCCTTCCAGACGCGGCATGGACGAAGATCCGTCGGGATTCTTCAGTCCGCTCCCCACGTCCATCAAACCGTCCATCGAATGGCAGATCACGTTGTTACGGATCACGTAGTTGAACGCCCGATTGCGCACGGCCTGGAACCACCCCTTCACGTGAGCCGCGCAGCCGCGGTCCGCACGCTGTTCGCTGAAGCCCACGCCGGCGTCCATCATAAGATTGTTCTCGTAAAGGATGTTTTCCATGCGGCTCGGATTGCCATTCTCTGCGGTGAGGAAGTATTCGATCGAGTAGTTGCACCTGTCGAACACGTTGTGCGCGAAGAGGACGTTCTTCTGGTCGAAGCGCTTCATCCCGGCCTGCGGAGGGATGTTGAACTGATGCGTCACGCCCGCATCGTAAATCTGGTCGAAGCAGCAGTTCGTGACCGTGTAGTTCTCGCAGCCGCCGTAGATTTCCACACCGTTGCCGAGGCGCGTGGGATAGTCGCGCCCGTAGATGGCCTCCGCCTGGATGGATCCGCCGATCCAGCCGAACTCGCAGTTCGAAACGGTGAGGTTGCGGCAGGTCCCCGCCGCCACGCCGTGCACGCCCACGTACTTGACGGTGAAGTTGTCGATCGTCACGTCGTCCGCACCCCCCACGCCGAACCCGGACGTCTTCACGTTGAACTCGATCGACCGGAACCGCTCGCCGGGATTGCGGGCGCTGTAGAGATAGACGCACCCTGTGCCGTCCTTGTAGTAGTCGTGCCAGAAGTGCAGGTCTCCGTCGAGGTCGCGGTAGGAGCTGAACGGGCGGCCCGTGTACTTGTTGAACTTCGCGCCCGTCTTCTTGTCCGTGCGAATGACGATCTTGATCGCATGCGCGGCGCCGTCGTCAAAGACGAGCGTACCCACGTCGGCGTGCCCGATCGGATACGACCACACGCGCGGGTTATCCGTCTGCTGCCACTTCTTCGGATCGGCGCCGTTCTCCGGCGAACCGAAGATCGCCGGCTTGGCCCCCGTGCCATACGCCGCGTACGTGACGCCCTTCTGCACGCGCACCGCGCCGCGGTACAAACC
>CAZIVV010000139.1:0-31234 GCA_964542775.1 uncultured Desulfomonile sp. | reverse complement strand
GACGCCATATTTTGAGCGGTTTCCAAGGCTTCTTGAGATTTAAGAGTGAACTTGTCAACGCGCATATTGTTCTCCTTGTGTGGTCGTAAATAATGACGGATGGCTTCGTTAATCAGGTTCTGGAATAAATTTGCAGTCTACTGACATCCGTCAGCTTTCACCTTTTACAGATAACTACTGCCTGAACTACAGTCAATCGACAGGTGGTATTTAAAATGTCTCATGGTCCACTAAAACTCTGATGTGACCAGAAACCGGCTTTAGTGAAGTTTACCTGTAGAATTGAATCCCCGGGATTCCTCAATTTTAGAAGAAAGCCGTTCCTGATTGTTTCCTTAACACGGATACTTGAGTGACCGTCACCTGGAAGGAGTTAGTGGATTCAGCTTTATTCCCTGGAGAGCCGGAGTTTTCAGCCAGAATGGACTTCAAGGAACGCCTGCTGGTTTCAGGACAAGACTGAGCGCGTGGTCATTTCCTATTTGTGACTGCATTCCGGCGTCGGCAAAATGCGCAGGATCAATTACTGGCTCAAAATTAAAAAATGTAGCTTCAACTGTTTACAAAAGTATATGAATTGGAAGAGAATGACGACAATATGTTGAAGCTTCGGTTTATGCCCGGCTGAAACAACAAATCATTTATTGAGGCCCAAGATTGAATACGGATGACTACAGGTTTGTTGAGGCTGCTCAATCAGTGACTTCTTCAGAACCATTCAGAAGCAACCCCTGTGTGCTGACTGTCGATGATGATGAAGCGGCCTTGGGTTATTTGTCTGATCTGCTTTCACTAAGCGGGTTTGAGCCTATAACAGCTCAATCCGGCGAGAAGGCCCTTGAATATTTCACCAAAATAAAACCGGATATAGTGCTCACGGACATCCAGATGCCCGGAATGGACGGGATGAATCTGCTAAAGACTATCCGAGAGCTTGATGACGCTACCCCCGTTATAATGATCACAGGACATGGTGAGATGGATAACGCCATTAAAGCTCTTCGACTCGGAGCCTATGATTTTCTTCTTAAACCCATCAACACGGAAATATTGATTAGCACCCTTCAAAAGGCCGCTGAACACTGCAGGCTCAAGAAACTGGAAAACGAATATACTCACAGGCTTGAGGCGCAGGTGGAGGCCAGGACGAGGGAACTGGCCAAAACAAACGATTTTCTGCGCGGAATTCTCGATAGTTCAACCGGTGTCTCCATAATAGTCTCGGACCTCGAAGAGAATGTGATCTTCTGGAATTCTGGCGCACAGAACATACTAGGATACCGCTCTGACGAAATGCTCGGCCAGTCGATCCTCAAATTGTATCCAAAGGACACCAATCGATCAGAGATAAGAAGCAGGCTGATGAACAGGATGCAAGACGGATCAGGAAGCATTCAGGATTTGGTGACTCAGATATCCAAGGATGGCGACCAGGTAGTTCTATCCATGGCAGTATCCCCGATGCATGACAACAAGGGCAATCTCCAGGGCATCTTGGGACTAGGTCAGGACGTGACTGACCGGGTTCGATTACACGAGCAGCTAGTCGAATCATATCAGCGCATTAGAAACATTCAGGGCGCTTCCATTTTCGCTCTGGCTAAACTCGCCGAAGCTCGTGACGGTGAGACAGGATCGCATCTCAAACGACTTCAGGGCTATTGTGAAAGTCTTTGCCGGCGACTGTCCCAGAGGAAGCTTTACGGCCACCTGTTTACTGAAGATTACATACTTGATCTGGTTCAATGCTCCGTCCTCCATGACATCGGCAAGCTTGTCATTCCGGATTCAATTCTGTTTCATCCTGGAAAATTCAAGGATGAGGATTTTGAGATCATGAAACAGCACGCCATATATGGCGGAAAAGCTCTGGAGGAAGCGGCCATTGAGGCAGGAGAGGCTCAGAGCTATTTGACCCTGGGCCGGGATGTCTGCTACTATCATCACGAGAGATGGGATGGTTCGGGATACCCATTTGGTCTCAAAGGAGAGGAAATACCTTTGGCGGCAAGGATAGTCTCGGTCGCCGATGTCTACGACGCCTTGACGACGGAAAGAAGATACAAGGCAGCGTACTCTCACGAAAAAGCATCGGAATACGTTGAAGGTGAGAGTGGACGACAATTTGATCCCGAGGTCATCGCAGCGTTTGTCGATTCAAAAGACGAGTTCTCTGCGATCAGAAACCTATAACATAGTGGAGTGACATAAAGAAATGAGCCAGAGCTGGGTTCCGATAACAACCATCCTGAAAACCGCCCCGAAACTTCTTGAAAGCCCCAAATACGCAAAAAATGTCGCCATGATACAGGTAGACAAGTTTCTGAGAAATCTTTCCAGTCGCGTTGAAGAGGGCACAGCAAACAGAATACGACAGTGTAGCATCAGAATAACTGACGTTTGTAACCTAAGGTGTCACACATGCGGACAATGGGGAGATAGTGGTTTCCTGAGAACCTGTTCCATGAAAGACCTCAAGGATCAGGAGGTAAAGCCGCAGAGGTATCTTGAACTACTCAATGACCTCGACAACAACGGCCATCACCCGTCAGTATACCTTTGGGGTGGTGAGCCGATGCTCTACAAGGGCTCGGTAGACATTATCGAGGAAGCTGCCCGACTGGGTATGCCACCGAGTATCGCTACCAATGGAACGGGGCTCGCCCAACATGCTCAGAGACTTGTAGACGCCCCGATGTTCGTCATTCAGATTTCCGTAGATGGTCCTGACGAGGCCACGCACAACGCAAGTCGCCCAGGAGCAAATCCCAGCGTTAATAACTTCAAGGTCATTTCCAATGCCATAGATACCATTCTTGAGGTGAGGAAAGACCGTCGACAACGTTTGCCTCTAATAGCTACCCTGACCACGATAAACAACGTCAATTACAAGAGGCTGGTGGACATCTACGAGCAATTCAAGGACAAAGCCGACGTTTGTGTTTTTTATCTGGCTTGGTGGATAGATGAGGCGTCTGCAAAGAATCATTCCAGGGATTTCGAGAGAAGATTTGGCTTCAAGCCCCAGAAGCATTACGGTTGGATAGGCAACTGGCTGCCACCGGACATCAATGCGCTGTCCAACCAGATAAAGAAGCTTAACAAGCTAGCCTCCAGCATGTCGGGTCCTGCTGTTATAATAATGCCGCCTTTGCAGGAACCTACCGAGCTTCACAGATATTATACAGACCATGACTGTACTTTCGGTTTCGACAAGTGCGTGTCCATATTCAGCGCTGTAGAAATTAATTCCAACGGCGACATGTCTCCATGCCGCGATTATCATGACTTTGTTGTAGGGAACGTTAAGGAAAAGACAATTACTGAACTCTGGAATTCAGAACTGTACAAGAAATTCAGGAAGAGTATTTCAGAAAAAGGCCTTATGCCCGTATGCTCCAGATGCTGCGGCCTAATGGGATATTAGCGCATCGTTCGCTGTTCCCACCCTGCCAGGAATATTACGGCAAGGGGCCACGAATAAGGCCCCTTGTCAGTTCAAACCCTTCCCTCCGGACACTCTCTCCAATGTTTTTGAAGGCTCGATGTGAGGTAGCGGCAAGCCAGTCCGTTCAGGAATCCGGTGGCTGTCGCAGCAAAAATCATTAACGGCGCCAAGACCAGTATTGAGTCATTTCTCACTATCACAAGGCATGCCACGGCGAGCTGCGCCATGTTATGTGAAACAGAACCAATCACGCTTATTCCTATCTCACTGAGGTATCGACGATCTGCAAGGCTTGCAATGCCCATTAAAATGATCGAAACGATCCCTCCCGAAAGAGCCAGAAAAAATGCCGGTGAACCTAATGAACCCGAAATAAGGGCTCCGATAAATATCCGTCCGATTGTCACGTAAAAAGCGTCCTTGAAACCAAACAGCAGCAGCGTCGAAAGCCCCACTATGTTGGCAAAACCAAACCGGAACCACCCAATGGTAACTGGAGTTAACGCTTCCAGCGCATGAACTGAAGTCGCTAGCGCCAGCATCATCGATAGACGGGCTATCCTTATCGTTCTATCGTTCATTTGCTCACCGCATCCAGACCGTCTTCACGCCCACCGACACTGCTAACTATTATGCCGTTCGGGATGCAAACCAAAACTCCCCCGGATTGACCTATATTACCCATGTTCACACAATACTTGTTGTTACAGGGCGAATCCGTAATACTGGCATGACCATCATGTATTTTTATGTGCGTCTTGCCCAAAGGTCCCTGAGCCTCAAGCATCCTGTCAGCATCAAGCGAAAACCGGCCTAAAGTCTGACTCCCACTTTTGATCTCTATGCCTGATGCACGTCCATCCAGAAACCATGGCGTAATTGCAAGCATGCCAAAGCCTGCCAGAATCATGACCACAATCGTGACCATGTCCCCTATTACCATCAAATTCATTATTGAGCTGAACCTTCCAGTTGAAGCAGTCAGGGATTGTTTCATCGTTTAAAAAGACCCCGCTGGAAGACTGAACGACTGCGAATCAGAAGGCTCGGCGCTGTATCCTGAGATGTAGATATGGTTAGACAAATTAATCCCCATGCCCGGTCCTTTTAGTAAAGCAGCTGGATGTATTCAGAAACCGTGGACATGTCCTTGATGTCCAAAAGTTGATTTTATTTCTTGATTTTCCTTGCATCATATCGATTATCATACTACAAAAGTGAACCACGTTTCAAAGTAACCGTACGCGACAGACATTGGCGGTCCAATATGAGATGCCCGGTTTGCGGAAAAATAGAAGACAAAGTCATAGATTCTCGCCTGGCCAAGGACAATACAGTTATTCGCAGACGTCGGCAATGCCTAGCGTGCCTTAAAAGATTTACCACTTATGAGAGGATCGAAGAAGTTCTGCCCTATGTCATCAAGAAGGATGGACGCAGGGAAGCCTTTGATCGTCGCAAGATAGTCGAGGGTATGCTAAGGGCTTGTGAAAAACGGCCAGTGAGTGTAGATCGTATAGAGGCTGTTGCTGATAGCATTGAACAGGACCTGATGGAGAAATCCGAGAAAGAGATCAGCGTTTCTTACATAGGAGAGCGGGTGATGGAAGCGCTGCAGAAAATGGATGATGTAGCCTATGTCAGATTTGCTTCAGTATACAGATCATTCCGGGACATCGATGAGTTCATAAGGGAAATAAAAGAGTTATCCGAATTCAAGGGGACCAGGACAGATCTCGACTCAGAATATGGATCAGCAGATGAAAACCAGGGAAGCCAATACACGCCGTGAGGCCGAGCGATATATGTCCAGGGCTCTTGATCTGGCGAAGAGAGGGTTGGGACGAACATCGCCTAACCCCATGGTTGGCGCGGTAATAGTCAAGGATGGCAAAATTGTTGGAGAGGGCTATCACCGGGCAATTGGCGAGCCGCATGCTGAAGTGGAGGCAATAAAGGTTGCAGGGGACGAAACCCAGGGAGCCGAACTATATGTTACCCTTGAGCCCTGTAATCACTATGGCCGCACTCCACCCTGCACTCTGGCTATTATGGCAGCAGGAATAAAGAAGGTTTATTACGGGATAGATGATCCTAACCCCACTGTGATCGGCGGTGGCGCCGAGACATTGAGGAAAGCCGGAGTTGAGGTTGTTGGGCCGGTAATCAAGGATCGTTGCGCAGCTATTAACGAAATATACCTCACAAATGTGACTGCGCGTCGACCGTTTGTGATCCTGAAACTGGCAATGAGTCTCGATGGCCGCATTGCAACCCGGACAGGTGAATCAAAATGGATAACGTCCGAGGAATCTCGCCTGAAAGGTCACAGACTCAGGGACAGGGTTTCAGCCATCATGGTAGGGATTCAGACGGTTCTGGCGGACAATCCATCGCTAACAACCAGGCTCAAAAAGTCTCAGGGACGTGATCCGATAAGAATCGTGGCAGACTCCAATTTGAGGACTCCTCCGGACGCGGCCATTTTCAATGCTTCATCTCAGGCAGGAGTGATAATTGCGACGCGCAAGGATCCGCCAAGCAGGCTCAAGGCCCGTCTCGAGAAGAAGGGCGCAAAAATCGTTCAGACGGACAGTCCGGACAGGGTAAACCTCGCTGATCTTTTCTCCCAGATATACAGGATGGGGATTACGTCTGTTCTGGTAGAGGGTGGAGCGAGCCTTGCCTGGGGAGCCTTGGACGCCCGAGTAGTTGACAGGTGCTTTTTTTTCTACGCTCCTATTATTATCGGTGGTAAATCCGCTCCATCAGGGATTGGTGGAGTTGGCATCAATCATCTTGAAGAAGCCCCAAGACTTGTTAATGTCAAGTCTTTGAAAGTCGGTCCCGACCTTATGGTGGAGGGTCGAGTCCAGTATCCAGGCGAACAGAAATGATCCTTCAAATTAACCCGGTAAATCCGCAACAGCGGCATATATCCAGAGTGGCTGAACTACTTAGGTCAGATGGAGTGATAATTTATCCTACGGACACAGTCTACGGACTAGGTTGCAGCATAATGAGCAAAAAGGCCCTTGATCGAGTGCGCCGGATAAAAAAAATGGACAACAAAAGACATCTCTCCTTCGTTTTTTCTGATCTGAAAACTATTTCACAGTACGCCCAGGTTAGTGACAGCGACTACAAGCTGCTCAGGAAATATTTACCGGGCCCTTACACCTTTATCCTGAAAGCCACCCGGCTTGTTCCCAGAATAGTTTTGACCAAACGAAACGAAGTGGGGATCAGAATCCCAGACAACAGGATATGTCAAGCGCTACTCGCAGAGCTTGGACATCCAATACTGAGTTCATCTGTCAGGCTCCCGGACGACCAGCTGCTGGATGATCCTGCCGAGATAGAAAGAATGTACAAGGGGCTTGTCGATGTTGTCATTGATGGAGGCACCTTTATGCCAGAACCATCATCCATAGTCAGCCTTATCGATGGAGCGCCGGAAGTCTTTAGGGAGGGAAAAGGGGACGTCAGCTTTTTTCTCGATTAGCTATCCTGGAAGCCAGTCCAAGAACCAGAGCTGAAGTATTGCGGGCGCTGCCAACATGTTTGCTCAGTTTGTCGTATGCTGTCTTTCCCATTTGTCTGGCCAGTTGCGTGTCAGCAAGCAAAAGATCCATGGTTTCAAGTAATTCCTGAGAGTTGCTAACCTGGAATGCGGCTTTGTGTCGCAACAGTATCTCACATGAATCCCTGAAGTCTTCCATGTGTGGCCCAAAGATGACCGGTTTAGACCATGAAGCGGGTTCCAGTATATTCTGTCCTCCCCTGGGAACCAGAGAACCACCTACAAAAACTACGGTGGCTATTGAATAGGCGCTGAACAATTCTCCCATCCTGTCAATCAGGATTGTCTGTCTACCATCCCTCTTGGCTCCTGCGTCGAGTTCACTTCTGGTCAGGGGCGTTCCAAGTCCGGCATCCAGAAACCTGCCAACCATCGATTTGATTCTTTCGAGGTGACGAGGCGCCATTATGAGTATCAGTCGAGGGTATTTTTTAAGCAAATCCCTGTAAGCCTGAATTATGACATCATCCTCTCCAGGATGAACGCTGCCAGCGACTATTACGGAGTCGGAATCCTCAAGGCCATAGAGCCGCATCAGATTCTGCTGAATACCTTTCTGAGGTGGCCTGAACGCTGAATCTATCTTTATGTTGCCTGTTACAGCCACGTTTCCGGGGTCGGCCCCCATTTGAATTATTCTTGAGGCGTCCTCGTCAGAACACATTGAAAACAGGTCAATGGAGGCCAGTGTTTCACGCAGGAAACGTTTGAACTTTTTATACCTCGGAAACGACCTGTCGGAAATTCTTCCGTTTACCAGGGCAATTGAGGCGCCTGATTTCCTGAGCTCATGTATGAGGTTTGGCCATATCTCAGTCTCTGTCATTGCAAATATGTCCGGCCTGATGACATTCACAACGCGTTTGACAGCGAAAGGAAAATCCAGAGGCATGTAAAAAAAATGGTTTTGGCCCGGGATAAGTTCATGAGCCCTTTGTTGACCAGTTTCGGTGCCGGTCGAAATGACAGTCTCTATGTCGGGTCGGAGCGCTTTGATTCTGTCAACAAGTGGCGCAAGGGCCACCACCTCACCCACTGACACCGCATGGAACCAGATCCGCAGATTTTTCCCGGTATTGCGCTCAATGTCTGGCGGAAGGTTTCCCAGCTTGCCACGTATAGACTGTCTGTATTTTCCCTTTATCAGGATTTGCGGAACATAGTAAGTCAAAAGCGCTGGCGCAACTAAACAGTGCAGAGCGAGGTTGTATATAATTCGAGTCATGGATTTAGTTGTTTAAAATTACCTGCACTGCTCAGTCCGGGCTGAAAATGTGTTGTCCAACTGAAAGTTTTTCTCCACCAGAAATGGATTGGTTTCTATCTTGCTAATCCTGGCGACCGTTTTCCACTTTCCACTAATGGACTGAACCTCAAACTTTCTGGGAAGCCACCCATCGTCTCCGGACTTGAAGTCTCCGAAGTCCGCTGTGAGGTCAATATCTCCTTTTGGGTTCAACCTGACCAGTCTGAGCAGATGCAAATTGTTTGGGTCAAGCGTTGCTCCCCAAACCTTGCCCTGAAACGAGATTCTTATGACTATTTTCTCCGAGTCACGCGACAGAAGACGATCGAACCTGACATCCTTCCATTGCAGCAATACTATGGGTATCAATCCCTCAATCTCGGCCACATCAGGAAACCTCCGTCCAAAGCAATCCTTGGCCCCAGTGAGAATTTTGCCCTCAGAAGGGATGTAGAGCTCAAAATTATTGGCCTTCAGGATCAGCTCGAACAAAGAATTACCACCAGGACCAACCCCCTGAAACCTGAAATCGCTAGGACGCCTGTAAATCATGAAACCTTTCACATCCTGGCGGGTTTTGTCAATTTCATTCAGGGTGGAAACACTCATCACGGCTTTGAACGCCGACAGTGTCTTCCCCTTGTTGAACAGTGTCGCCGGGATCTCTTCCGGTTTGATCGATGGATTTGCGGCGCAAATAGCCGGGAGCAGGGCCAGAATAAGCAGCAGGGTCAGGTTTCCGGTCAGCTGGAACGGCGACTTTCTTTTACGACACAAGATGGTTCCGAATTTATTCATGTGCGGTTTTTTATCAAACGATTCAAAAGTATGCAAGGGCCAACTGTGCGCCCACTTCAGCAGTCATGGTGGAAACACCGACAACTCTTAAATCTTCTATCGACTAAACGGGCAAACATCTATAGAATAAAAGGCGGAAATAAATGATTCGGATGTTGTGGCATGCCGGATTCCATCAAGGCTCACCTTGACTTGCCGGCCTTTTATTAGCCATATTAAGAGGATGATGTTATTTGTCAGCAATATCTTTCGCGCAGATCATGGGTATTGACTCAACCCGTTTGCCCACGTCAAGACTCCTGGATGAAATCCCGCTTGGTATAGCTGTCCTCAGCAATTCCCAGGATATCGTCTTCGTAAACCGGGCGCTGGAATCACTGACAGGATTTAGCAGTTCTGAGGCCAACGGTTTGCCTTGCAGCCACATCCTGAGATGTAATCACTGCTTCCACGGATGCCCCGTAAAACAGCTCAACAGAGCAAACAGGTCTGTTACAACAGAATCAAACATCATAAATATCAACAGGGAAAAGATTCCTGTCAGGATTACCTCTTCGCTACTGCTGGATGAGGATGATAACAGCCTCGGATTCATAGAAACCTTTGAAGATATCAGAGTACTCGAATCTGAATGCGCCAAAGTTGAGCGTGTGCTCAAACTTGATGACATGATAGGACGCAGCCCACAGATACAGAGAATCTTTCAGATGTTGCCGGTCATCGCCCAGACTGATTCTTCTGTGCTGATCACCGGACAGACAGGCACCGGCAAGGATATGCTGGCCGAGGCCATTCACAAGGCGTCTATCCGCGCCAAAGGACCCTTTGTTAAGGTCAACTGTGGCGCCTTACCTGAGACACTACTGGAATCAGAGCTGTTCGGACATCAAAAAGGCGCTTTTACGGGCGCTTATGAGAACAGGCTGGGAAGGTTCAGACTCGCCCACAACGGAACCCTGCTTCTAACCGAAATTGGGGACCTACCTCTGGCGTTGCAGGTGAAACTGCTGTCATTCCTCGATGACAAGGTCGTCTACCCGCTAGGTTCTTCTAAAGGAGTTCATGTAGATGTCAGGGTGATCGCCGCCACCAATAGAAATCTGGAAGAAATGGCTCAGGAAGGTCGCTTCAGAAAGGATCTGCTCTTCAGACTCAACGTCATCAGAATGGAACTGCCACCTCTGTCAGAACGTAAAGAAGATATTAGCACTCTGCTCGACCATTTCCTCCGTGTGATGAGCATGAGGTTCAAGAACAGGGTGAAATCCTTTTCACCGGAAGTAAAAGACATACTTCTAACCTACAGATATCCGGGAAACGTCCGTGAACTAAGAAACATCGTGGAATATACGGTCAACGTTTGTGAAGATGAAACCATCGAAGTCAGTCACCTCCCTGCCTACATTCTGGAACCCGAACAAATACAGGAAATGCATCAACTAGTGAAAGACATAGTACAGCAGGGAGACGAAGAAGAGCCGGTGGCAGTATTCAAACTCGATTATCCAAACTGGCGGGCAGCTGAAAAGAAAATGATCTTTGAGGCCATGATAAAGGCCAAGGGGAGCCGCACAAAGGCCGCCGCGATTCTCGGATGGGGCAGAAGTACCCTCTGGAGAAAAATGAAGAGACTGGGAATTGAGTAACTCATTATTAATAAGTCATGAATAGATACAAGGTCAGTTTATGATCAAGATACTTGTGCCATTACTGGGCGATGACATTGCGCCCCGTTTCGATCTTGCGCCTGAGGCCTATATCGCTGTAATCGATGATAATCACAATATCATTGAAGAAAAGACAATAGTTCTCTCAGAGGCGTCAGCCGAGACTCTATGCAGAATGATACTCGACGAGAGAATCACCATGGTAATCTGTAACGGAATTGAAGATGAATATTACCAGTATCTCATATGGAAGAAGGTCGCCGTTGTCGATTCCGTCATAGGACCAAGCTCCAAAGCAGTTCTTCTTGCAGCCCAGGGCGCGCTCTCATCAGGCTCCATATTGATGGAGAAACCCCCTCAGTCACCCACCACACCATAGCGTCTCATATTGTGTCATATTGACCGGTTCATATTGTCTCAATATGTTTCTTGTGGGCCTCCTCAAATCGGTCTTCCTCAGCTAAATACCTTTATATAACAGGCTCGGGCCATGGCATGATTATTGCCTGTTCTGAATCGACTTGACACACACAACAGTGATGTAGACAGCCTCAATTTAAGTTTTGGGACAGATATTACGGAGACCGCACATGAAGATTCGAGTTCTTTTGGTTGATGATGAGGAGCAATTTGTGGAGGTGCTATCTCAACGTCTGATGACAAGAGATTTTGAAGTCATGACAGCCTTGAGTGGAGATGAGGCGTTATCGGTTCTTGAGCGGGTTGATGTGGATGTGGTGGTGCTTGATGTGATGATGCCCGGGCGCGATGGGATCTCAACACTTCAGGAGTTCAAACGGATCAAACCTTTGACTGAAGTCATAATGCTTACAGGCAACACTACAGTCGAGACCGCCATTACCGGTATGAAGCTTGGAGCCTATGACTACCTTTTAAAACCCACTGATACAGCGGTTCTTGTCGAGAAACTCAATGGGGCTAGTAAACGAAAGAAGGAACAGGAAGAAAGGATACGTAACGCGGAGGTCGAGCGGATTATAAAAACCAAAGGCTATTGAAGGTAGTGTCTGTCCGGAATGTGGATGCAGCGTGAGGGATGAACTGGTTTTGAGATCCTTCGGGCGTGCAATACAGGTCGACTTTTGGGACGGACATTTTTTTGATCTTTCTTGCCAGAGCTTATGAAATTTTCGATACTCATTCCGGGAACTGGAGTTTGTTTTTTTGCGAACTCCAGTTTTTAAAGGTATTTTTTCAAGGAGACACTTTTATGGAAACCATTAAGGTTATGGATTTAATGACATCGTTTGAAGGTTATCCCAGAGTCTCTGAAGACGCTTCTTTATTCGAGGCGGTGCAGGCTTTGGACGAGGGCCGTCAAAGATTGGACCAAAAAGGTCACAGATACATGGCCGTGCTGGTTTGCGACAAGACAGGCAAAGTGATCGGAAAATTAAACCGCATGGACATTCTGACCTGTCTGGAGCCGGAATATCTCACCAACGAAGAGCTTAAAAAAGTATCGAGGTTCGGTTTGACACCCGAATTCCTGCATTCGATGCTTGACAGTTTAGACTTGTGGAAAGCTCCTCTTCTGGACATCTGCAGAAAGAGCTTCAACCACAAAGTGGTTGACTTTATTCACAAGCAGGCCACCGGTCTTTCCATAGAATCAGATGTTTCTTTAAACAAGGCCATACATCAAATGATAATGATCCGCTGCCAGGCTCTACTGGTAACTTCGAATGGTGAGGCAGTTGGTTTGCTCCGGCTTGTAGATGTTTTCGATCAGGTGGCGGCCCAGATGAAGGCCTGCCAGATGTAGATTTATTCGGCATTAGAGTAGTCATATATGGAGGATTCCTGTAATGAGCGCTGATAACATAGTATCCGCACAGGGTAACAAGATAGACTGGACACGCTGGATTGCCATGTTCACAGGGTTGGGCCTGTTTTTCCTTGTATATTATTCACCGCCATGGCCGGACGCTATCGATCCCATGGGAAAACACTTCCCGCTGAGCCAGGAAGGTAAAGGAGCATTGGCCGTTTTTCTACTCGCCGGCACATGGTGGGTCTTTGAAGTTGTTCCCATAGGAGTAACAAGCCTTCTTATCGGTGTGGCTCAAGCCCTCTTCATGATCAGACCCGCCAAAGTGGCCTTCAAAGATTTCATGGATCCATCTGTGTTGTTCATTTTTGCCTCGCTGGTAATCGGTCTGGTTTTCACAAAGACGGGCCTTACCAAACGAATGGCCTACAAAATGCTCGGGGTCATCGGAGAGAAAACAACAACCATTTACCTCGGAGTTTTTGTTCTTATCACATGCCTCACACTCATCATGGCTCACACGGCGGTAGCGGCGACAATGTATCCTTTGTTGCTGGCAATCTACAGCCTTTATGGAGAGGGAGACAAACCGACCAAGTTCGGAAAAGGTCTGTTTATAGGCATGGCGTACGTTTGCGGGGCCGGCAGTATTATCACGCTTCTTGGAGCCGCCCGAGGCATAGTCGCCCTTGGATTCTTCAAGGAAATGGTCGGTGTGGACACATCATTCTTTGAACTTACCTATTACATGCTTCCAGTTGGCCTCATCATGGTAGCCCTGTTGTGGGTATTCTTCCTGGTCTTCTTCAAACCTGAGAAGAAAGTTATCCCTGGTCTGAGGGAGAGAGTCACGGAATTGAGCGCGAACCTCGGCCCTATTACCAAAAAAGAGATCATGGCTCTGGTCATCATCTTCGGAGCCATATTGGTTATGTCACTTCAGGTTATGGTCCCTTCACTTCAGAAGCTCGACAAGACCGCTATAATCCTTATTTCGACCATTCTCTTTTTCGTTGTAGGCATACTGGACATTGAAGATCTCGAACTGATTCCGTGGAACATTGTTCTGTTGTTCTCCGGCGCTATGAGTATTGGTTTCTGCCTCTGGGAAACGGAGGCGGCCAAGTGGCTGGCGGTCAACTGGCTGGCAATGTTCAAGGAAGCTCATTGGCTGGTATTCGTAATTGGAATTGCTTTCTTTGTGATGCTGATGACCAACTTCATCATGAACGTGGCAGCTATAGCCATTTCCCTGCCAGTGGCTCTGGTTATTTCGGGGTACCTGGGAGTATCCCCGTATGTAGTCATGTACGCCTCTCTGGTTACGGCAGGAATGCCCTTCCTTTTGTTGGTCGGCGCTGCGCCAAACGCTATCGCTTACGACTCCAAACAGTTTACCAGTGGTGAGTTTTTCTTGTACGGCATACCGGCTAGCGTGATCCTCATGGTTGTGATCGCTTTTGCTACGCTGGTTATATGGCCGATTCTCGGCATGCCCATTCTGGTCCCAAAGACCATGTGAGCCTCAGACTTTCATTAAGATGATTTTTTGAGAGGATCCTTTACATGACTCGAAAAGCTTTTGTAACAGCAATCATGGTCATGCTTGTTGGACTCGGATCGGCGGCAGCCTTGGGAGCAGGTCAGCCGGCGAGTTCCAACATCCTGGTAGTGGAAGGTAAGGTTATTGATTCGGTAGGACATCCTGTCGATGACGCTAAGGTTATGCCTTACCTCAAAGGAAAACCCTTTATCCCCGAAAGCATGGGTAATCATGCTGACAAGGAACTCACCACCGGCAAAAATGGATTGTTCCATTTTGAGTTACCTATAACCGCGGAAACAGCGGAGAAGGGTTCACTGGCAATCAAGGTCACTCGCCCCAGCTTCAAACCCTCTGAAACAATAGCCCTCAATAAATTCCTGGATCATGGAGTTGACGAAAAGGGTGTCCACCGCTGGGTTACGCATGCCAAGGTAAACCTGTCGCGGGTTCAGGGGACAGCTTTCTGGATTGCGCTGGTTATTTTTGTAGCGGTTTATGTTCTTATAGCGTTTGAGATACTTCACCGGACTCTGGCTGCAACCTTGGGAGCGGCCACTCTCCTTGTGATTACGCACACTCTGGGCACGTTTGATGAAGGATTCAGGATCATCTCATGGGAGCAGGCGCTGACGACCGTCGACTGGAATGTGGTATTTCTTCTGATGGGAATGATGATCATAGTTGGCGTGCTGAAATTGTCAGGAGTTTTCCAGTGGCTCGCCTACAAATCGTTTCAGGTCGCCAAAGGAAAGATATATCTTCTTTCAGCTTCGCTATGCATAGTTACAGCAGTTACCAGCGCATTTCTTGACAACGTGACGACGATGCTGCTGCTGACCCCGGTCACCATGGAAATAGCGATGGTATTGGGCGTATCTCCATTCGTGTTCCTGATGCCCGAAATCCTGGCATCCAACTTTGGTGGAACAGCTACCCTCATCGGCGATCCGCCAAACATCATGATCGGATCATATGCGGGTATAACGTTCAATGATTTTGTAATCAATCTCACCCCGGTGGTTGTCATAGTATTGATAGCCCAACTGGTTTACAACAAGATTCTTTATGGAAAAGTCTACGAAAAAGCTAAAGTGGAAGACGTCCCGAAGCTGCTAACGTTCCTGAAGGAAAAATACAGGATTAACGACCGTAGAATCCTCACGATCGGTGGAGCAGTGCTGCTTGGTGTGATCACCCTGTTCATCCTGCATGGCAAATTCCACATGGAAGTGAGTGTAGCCGCCTTGTTTGGAGCGGCCCTGATTATATTCCTGACCAAGACTGACATTGTTGAGCTGCTGGAGAAGGAGGTTGAGTGGCCGTCACTGGTGTTCTTCATCATGCTGTTCATCGTAGTTGGAGGCGCCGAGCAAACAGGCATACTTCAGGCTATAGCGGACTGGATCCTTGGTGTGTGTCAGGGTAACCTGACGGTTGCGATCCTTATAATCCTTTGGGTTTCCGGCATAGCGTCGGCCATAGTGGATAACATCCCCTACACGGCGACGATGCTTCCCATAGTGGCGTTTCTCAACACAACAATTCCCGGGGCGGAAACGGGTGTATTGTGGTGGGCCCTGGCTCTTGGAGCCTGCTTCGGTGGAAATGGATCTATCATTGGCGCCTCGGCCAACGTTGTCACCACCGGCATAGCTGAAAAAGCCGGCCACAAAATATCTTTCGGGTCATTCTGCGCCCAGGCCGCGCCAATAACCCTGATAAGCCTCGCAATATCATCAGTATTCCTGCTTATCAGATATTAGTAGAATTGTATTGACTTTAACGGAAAGTAAATCATCATTAGATTTAACTGTTCAGAACAAGGTCATGAGGTTGTCGGCTGAATCCTTCATTCCTCATGACTGCCTAAAAAAGTGAAACCTTATTTTCAGGAGAACACAATATGACAACAGCCAGAGTCCTCTTGGTCGATGATGAGGCCCCTTTCATAGACACATTGTCTAAACGCCTCGTGAAACGTGGTCTGACTGTAACCACAGCAAACAGCGGTCCGGAGGCGCTTCAGAAACTGGGGCTCGGGGAATCTTTCGACGTTATAGTTCTCGATGTCAAGATGCCGGGAATGGACGGAATTGAAACTCTAAAGGCCATCAAAAACATCAATCCACTGGTTGAGGTAATAATGCTGACGGGCCATGCTACTGTAGGATCAGCAATTGATGGTATGAAGCTCGGAGCGCTTGACTATCTCATGAAACCGTGTGACCTGGACCTGCTACTGGCCAAAGTACAGGAAGCAAAAATGAAAAAACTGAAACAGGAAGAGCGAATTAACGAAGCTCGAGCCCTGCACATTGCTTTAAGACGCGGAGACTGAGCGAAAAGACTCCATGTCTCTTTGAACAAAAACAGAAGCTCCCCTCAGAGAAACCCACCAAGGGATTGTTTAAGGGGAGCTTTTATGTTCTGCAAGAGATATCGTCACGAGACGATCAAGCCTGATTTGAAACTAATGCCGTCTGCGTTTGTTGGCCATAGCCCGCCTTGGATAGACGATAATCCTTCTCATCGGGCCTTCACCGTAACTCTTTGTATAGACTTCACGGTCTTCTGCAAGGATGAGATGTACGAGTCGTCTTTCGCTCGCAGGCATGGGATTTAAAGACACAGGCTTGAGAGATTTCTTTGCCTTACGGCTCATCTTGAGGGCAATTTCCTTGAGAGTTTCCTGTTTCCTGCGACGATAATCCTCTGTGTCAACTACAACCTCGACCTTGGTGTCACCGAGATTGTCCCGGTTCAGTATCTTGGTCATTAGATGCTGCAACGAGTCGAGTGTCTGACCTCTCTTGCCGATCAGCAGACCTGACTTGTCACCCTGTATATCCAGGAAAATAACTCCTCCTGATACCGACCCTTTGACTTCAACTTCTACCGGAATACGGTTGAGAATTTCCTGAAGGATCTGACAGGCGCGCTCCAGATCCGGGTGATTTTCTTGCTCGACTACTTCCACCTCAGAGATCTCCGAGGACTCCGAGCTTGTTGCTTCAAGACGCGAATGTGCAATTGGGGTATCACGAGGCGCTGGAAAGTCGGCCTCCACGGGTTTCTCGACGGACAGAACCTCTTTAAGGATATCCCTTTTCCTGACACGAATACGGGCGTCTCTCTGGCCGACTATTCCTAAAAAGCCTCTAGTGCTCTCAGCAATCACCTCGATTTCAAGTAACGCCTCTTCCGTTTCAAGCTCGGCGCAGGCCTTGGCAATCGCTTCCTTAACGTTTTTTCCTGTGAATTCCAAGTAATTCATCTGCTTGATCACCTCGCCGGACTCAGGACATACGGTTGGTTATGACTTGCTGGGCTATAGACAGGATATTGCTTACCAACCAGTAAAGGACCAAGCCCGAGGGAAAACTAAGAAACATGTAGGTAAAAACCACCGGCATGAGGAGCATCATTTTCTTCTGCATGGGGTCCCCGGCTGATGGGGTCATCCATTGTTGCAGGACCATTGTGGCGCCCATTAGTATTGGAGTGACATAATATGGATCCGGGGCAGCCAGATCGTTGATGCACAAGAATATCGACGGAAAGCAGACAAATGGAGCCTGCCTCAATTCGATGGCATAGGATAGAGCCTGATAAAGGGCAATGAATACCGGTATCTGAAGAAACATCGGCCAACAGGAACCAAGAGGATTAACTTTCTGCTCCCGGAACAGTTCCATGGTCGCCTTGTTTAAAGCGTTCTTGTCGTCCTTGTACTTTTCCTTAAGTTTCGCCAACTGCGGCTGAATGTCCTGCATGCGCTTCATCGACTTCATGCTCTTGTGAGTCAATGGGATGAACAGAATTTTAATCAGAATCGTGAGAATGATGATGTCAATACCATAGTTGTTTGTCCCGGGCACCTTTATGCCGGCTATCTCAAAACCCGAGTTGAAGAACCGCAGGAACTTCATCAAATACTCGGCCATGATGTTAAGGACGGCATAATTACTGTAGAAAAGAGCATTGGAGAGTTTGTCCCCAGCCTTTTCCAGGGAAACTCTTTCTTTCGGCCCAAGATAGAGCCCTACACTGGTTGTAACTTCCTGTGACGGTGGTAGATCCAACGAACCATACCTGACAAGTATCTCAGCCATATTGTCCTTGCCAGGCTTTAACAGCGTGACTTTTGAAGCCGGTTTCTCAACGAAGGAGAGCGCTTTGAGGAAATAGACTTCACCCAGCCCAGCCCATTCTACCTGACCTGAAAGCTCCTCATCGCCCTTGATGTCCCTGAAATAGTAGTCCTTCAGTGAGTTGTTGAGCATAATTTCCGCGCTGTTCCACGCGAACTGCTGAGACTCATCAAAGAAACTTTTCTTCAACGGGAATGTAACAAGGTAATTCCTGCCCTGGCTAGTGTTGTTGGTGATCGAAAAAAGGACATCAACAAGATAAGTGTCAGCCTTGAAAACGTAAGTCTTGGTGATGGATAACCCACTAGGTGAAGTGGCCTTCATGACAATGCGCCTGGATTCACCCGGCGACTTTAACGAAAGGTCAGAAGCCTCGCCATCAAAAGTATAACCCAAGGTATTATCCGTGAAGACTTCATTCGCCCTAGTCAGGCGAATTGATGGTCCCGATGTGTCAGGCCCCTCCGGCGGATAGAGATTTACGAGATCATCTGACGACGCGGATGTCTTGAAATCCTTCAACCTGAAAGAGACTATCCGCGCTCCAACAGTAGAGAGCGTCGCCTCGTACAGTGGCGAATCAATCCTGATCCTCTTGTCTGCGACTGCTGCAGGCGCAGGCTCAGCTTTTTCATCAGGCTTGAGCGACGGAGCAGTTTCGGCCCTGGACACAGATTCTTCTTCAACGCGAGCTTCTGTGGGCTTTTCAGACCTGGCGACTTTTTCGCCAGAAGGAGCCGGTTGCTGAGCGGGAGGAGTCGAATAGGGCTGAATAAAATACTGAAAGCCTACTATGATCAGCACCGACAAGCCTATTGCCAGAACAAGATTTCTGTCCATCGTTACCTTTCTCGTTGGGGACACATTATCGACAGGGAGGGGAACACAAGCCCCGAGTTCATTTTGTCTCGATCAGGGAACAGGATCGAATCCTCCTGGACCATAAGGCCTACATCTGACTAAACGCTTCACAGCCAGCCAGAGCCCGCGGCGTGCGCCATGCAGCTGAAATGCCTCAATAGCATATTCTGAACACGTGGGATGAAACCGGCATGAGGAAGGAAAAACCGGCGAGAGAAAAACCTGGTAAAACCTTACTAGACCTATCAAAAGAAAATTGACACTGTAAGCAGATTTCACGAGAAAACACTACCGAACTCTTGATTCAGATCCTGTGATTTGATGGCCCCTGCCCCTGGCTTGGCGACAACCACAATGTCCATGCCGACAGGCAGCCCTCTTCTGTTCAACCGGAAATACTCCCTGATTCGCCGCTTGACCAGGTTCCTGACACATGAATTCCCGACTTTTTTACTAACAACCAAGCCGAGTCGAGACCACCCCAACATATTCGGAAGAGTCCGAATCCTGAAATGAGGCGTGTGACGCGAGCTACCGCGACGCATCATCAGAGCGAAGTCCTCGGACCTTCTTATCCTGTCCCGCCTGGTAAATTTATTTGAAACCTTCTCAGACAGTTAATCGCTTCCTGCCTTTGGCCCGACGTCTCTTCAGAACTAGCTGTCCATTCCGGGTTTTCATGCGCACCCGAAAACCATGGGTTCTTTTTCTCGATAAGTTGCTGGGTTGATACGTTCTCTTCACTCTAGGACCCTACCCTTTCCGATTTATCTCTAAAAGGAGTATCTAAACAAATCAGCGCCCCTAAGTCAAGCCATTTCATTTCCATGGCCCATTTAGGTTTCAGTCGAAACAATTTTTCACACTGGGAAATAAATTAACGCCCAATAACTCCAAACAGTGAAATTATTTCCCACTCACCACAATATACCGAGACCCTTGCCCTCAAATTGCGTCGGACGCGCTGCCATTACAGTATCCGCCAGATACCGCCATTTAAGCGCCTTGCAAAGGAAGCCAAAAAAAAAGCCCTTCGAAAAGGGCGTGAAAGGTATGGTTTTGTGTTTTTCGTTATGCCATATATAGGAGCAAGTTTGGCGCCATCACTAAACAGACACAAAAGACACTTTACTTCCATAAAATTATATATCTTTTAAGGATA
This sequence comes from uncultured Desulfomonile sp., assembly GCA_964542775.1. Taxonomy (GTDB): domain Bacteria; phylum Desulfobacterota; class Desulfomonilia; order Desulfomonilales; family Desulfomonilaceae; genus CAITZA01. Next base: position 10,980 of record CAZIVV010000139.1, on the reverse strand, counting down.
ATAGCATCAGCCAGGCAGGTGTTACATTAATCAAAAAGCAATATATATAATGTATTTTATATAAAATAATTGCAATTATCTGAATAGAATGATAATTACGGCTCATCTATTTTTGGGAGGTTTGATAGTGGGCTATCATCTTACCTTCGTGTTCGTTCAGGCTGCGACTTTAGCCGCCTTTTTGATAATGTGGCGACTGTGGGTCAGGAAAAAATTAACCGCATCGTTTCTCATAGAGGATGAGGATCGGATACTCTTTCCGTTCAAGTATTTCTCATGGTTATTGTTTGCGGTGGTGTTAATTACTTCTGTGGCGCAGATTCATTACGTCTGGATTTCCAGCAGCGTGGAAAAGAATCTTGCGTCCCTCAAGAACGTTTACAGGGTGGCCGAGAAACACAATCAGAACGTAGAAGAGACGCGGCTTCTTGTTGAAAAGCTGACCCGCGAGATTGAGTTGAATACCAAGGCCGTGAAAATATTTTCCAGGGATTTACCGGCAACTTCCAGATCGACCAGACTGATGACGGACCTCAAAGTGAACCAGGGTGAGCCTTCTTCGAAGTCCCCCCAAATGAGGGCCTCATTAAATTCTGATTCGTTCGATCAGGAGGCAAAGGCGTCGAGCAAGCAGCGCGTAACTACAGAGGCCAAGCCCCGCGAGGAGACGGCCGCATCTGATGAATCAGCAGACACGGCTCAGTCCATGCGTCTTAACCGTCGAGGTTCGGTGGTGGGTAACGGTCTTCGGGTCAGGAAATCACCCGATGAATCCGCTGACGTGGTGGAAACATTGACAGCGGGCAAGCATGTGAAGGTAACAGAGAAGCGTTTTCACAAGGATCGGGTGTGGTTCCGTATAATCACACCGTCCGGCCGCGCTGGCTGGGTTGATTTTACTTTCGTCAAACTCGACAACAATGTTTGAGCTGCAGGCTCTAGCTGGCGGTAGACCCTATAAACGAAAAGTCGGCGATGTTCCTGAACAGGTAAGAAATTTCTCCCAGCAGGGCCTGTCTGTTGGCCCTTATATCAGGGTCCTCAACCATTACCATTACCTTGTCAAAAAAACCGTCAATGGGTTGCCTCAGTTCGGCTATCATTTCGAGGGCTTTCTGATAGTCACCAGACTGTATGGCTACGTCACATTCTCCCCTGATGCCTAGAAAGCTTTCGTAAAGAGCTTTTTCTGCTTCTTCGGTAAAGCCGTCCGGATTAACCTGCCCGTATTCCACGTCTTTGAGTATGTTAACGACCCTCTTGAAGCCTACCATGATAGCGTCGAAATCGCTGCGGCGTTTCCAGGAGTTGAGGGCTTCCACCCTCGCCCTGGTATCAACTACATCGACAAATCCAGCCCGAACAGCGGCCTCTACAACATCGAGCGAGAAGTCCCTGCTTGAGTGAAAGTTGACGAATCTCGCCTTGAAGAAGTCTATGATCTGCGCTTCCACTATTTCGAGCGGTTGTGTAATCTTTGTTCCAAGCTGCTTGAGAGAGAAACGGATAATTTCCGGCAGATTGATCCGCCAGTATCTGTCAATAAGGATCTGGATTACTGCCAGGGCATGACGCCTGAGCGCATAGGGATCTGCGGCGCCTGAAGGAATTAGCCCTACACCGAAACATCCGCAAATGGTATCCATCCGGTCAGCGACTGACACGATGCTTCCAATCAGGCCTTCAGGCAGGCTGTCTCCGGCTCTGGCGGGCAGGTAGTGTTCCCGGATAGAAATGGCTATATCATCGTCCTCGCCGTCCATTCGGGCGTAAAAGCTACCTATGATGCCTTGAAGCTCAGGAAATTCATACACGATGCCGGTTTCCAGATCACATTTGCAAAGCAGGCAAGAGCGTTCGACCTTTGTGACCAGCTCCGGGGCGACCTGTTCGCACAGAAGCCTGCCAATAGCTGCAAACCTTTCCACTTTTTCATAGGCCGTTCCCAACTTCGAGTGAAAAACGACACCGCGCAAAGCGTCCAGCCTACTGACCAGTGGAATCTTACGATCTTCCCTGAAGTAGAACCTGGCATCTTCAAGGCGCGCCTTGAGGACCCTCTGATGTCCCTTGAGCGACACAGACAAGTCTTTGACCGGGGTGTTGTTAACAGCTATGAAACGGTTGGTTATTCTTCCATTCTGGTCCTGAACAGAGAAATACCTCTGATGCTTTTTCATGCATGTGATGAGTATGGAGGCCGGCAGCTCAAGGAAGTCTTCAGCGAATTTTCCAATGATGGGATAAGGACTCTCAACAAGGAAAGTGACTTCATCTAGCAGATCCTGATCTTCCAGTACTTTGAGATTTTCATTGAGCGCCAGGCTGTGGATCTTTTCAACGATCAAAGACTTGCGCTTTTCTGGATCGATCTCGATACCCTGAGCGCGCAGCGCCGAATTGAGGCCGTTAAAACCAGTGATTTCGAATGGTTCTGGATTGATGAACCTGTGCCCGTAGCTAGTCGATCCACTTTGTATGCCCGCAAAGCTGAAGGGAACTATCTCACCGTCAAGAATAGCCACGATCCAGTGTATAGGCCGAACAAAACGCTCGTCCATGCCCATCCACCGCATGGTCTTTGGGAAATAAATTCTTTCGAACATACCTGGCAGGGCTTGAGCGAGAGCCTGCGCCGTAGGCCTACCCTCTTCTGTTTTCCTGACCGCAACCTGTTTCCCTTTGGGTCCATCGACTATCGTCAGTTCGGATACGTCGACTCCCTGGCTTCGCGCAAAACCGATAGCTGCCCTGGTTGGCTTTCCATCAGGATCATAAGCCTGCGCCAACGGAGGTCCTGTCTTTTCTGTCTCACGGGATTCCTGCATCCCTGACACATCTGATATGCGGACCGCCAGCCTTCTGGGCGTGGCGAATGTCGACAGATCGCCATAGCCTATGTATGAATTCCTGAAAAAAGTCCTCAGAAGATCTGAAAGAGATTCCAGAGCAGGGGTCACATAGCCTGCCGGTATTTCTTCGATGCCGATTTCGAGAAAAAACTCACCTGTCATGGATGTGCCTTTATTTCTGAAACTTGTTTAGTAGAGGGTATCCCAATAGCTCTCTCTGGCTCAGGTAAGCGCCGGCGGCTTTTCTGGCCAGATTCCTGACTCTGTGAATGTAGGCCGTCCTCTCCGCTACGCTAATGGCGCCTCTGGCATCAAGCAGATTGAAAACGTGTGAGCATTTGAGGCAGTAATCGTAGCCGGGTAAGGCCAGGGGCTCATCAGAATCCAGTAGACTTTGCGCTTCAGCTTCGTACATGTTGAACAACTGGATGAGCATTTTGGAGTCAGAGCGCTCAAAGTTGTAAAAAGATCCTTCAACTTCAGACCTGTGATGTATATCACCGTAGGTCACATCACCCGTCCATTTCAAATCGTAAACGCTTTCAACGCCTTGAACGAACATGCAGATTCTCTCAATTCCGTAAGTAAGTTCAACTGCGATAGGCTTGAGATCAAAACCACCGGCCTGCTGAAAATAGGTGAACTGGGTGATTTCCATCCCGTCCAGCCATACTTCCCAGCCCACTCCCCACGCCCCTAACGTTGGAGATTCCCAGTCATCTTCCACAAACCGGATGTCGTGAGCCAAGGGATCTATACCAAATGCTGAAAGGGATTTTATATAGAGATCCTGAACGTCCAGTGGTGAAGGTTTCAGGATCACCTGGTACTGGTAGTAATGCTGAAGCCTGTTTGGATTTTCACCGTAACGGCCGTCTGTGGGCCTGCGTGATGGCTCCACGTAGGCTACATTCCATGGCTCTGGCCCCAGAACCCTCAGGAAAGTTGCGGGATTCATCGTGCCCGCTCCCTTTTCCAGGTCGTAAGGCTGCTGGATCACGCAACCATAGTCAGACCAGTAATTCTCCAGCGAAAATATCAACTCTTGAAAAGTGAGCATGTAAAGCTCCTCGTTAAGAATCAGTTGTAACCTTTAGCAGGCCAGCGCTTAACCCTTATTTCTTAACATTCCAGTCAGGTTGAGTCAAGCTCGACAATCAATTCCGTGTTCGGATGACTATGGTCTGAAGTATGCGCTCGAAGCGGGTCACTAGGAGACAATTTTTTCACTTGCAATTGATTTGTTTCCACGGTGACTGTATACTTTGGCCTTTAAAGATCGAAAGAGTCTATTCATATGAACTGATGGGAGCCATTTACATGGTTTGGATCTGGAAGCCGCTGCTGGTTGGGCTCATTGTGGTAGTAACATTTTTACCGTGTCAGGGTCAGGATTCGACTACGCAAACCAGATTGGATATGGCCAGGACGCTTCTTGACTCAGGCAAAATCGATGAGTCCATAGAGTCTTTCAGCAAGCTGCTTGAATCGGGTCCATCGTCTCTGGCGCTATATTACAGGGGAATGGCGTACTCGATGAAAGGGTATCAGGGATTGGCCATTAAAGATTTCTCCGATGCCATAGCCATAGACCCTAACCAGTCCGTGTTTTATGCGAGGCGTGGGATATCGAGACTAAGCTTAGGGGACACTTCCGAAGCCATATCTGACCTTGACCGGGCCATCGAACTGGAGCCAGCGAGTTCATCGGTCCTAAGTTTCAGGGCTCGGGCCATGATGATGTCCAAGAGGACCAATCAGGCTATTGAGGACATAAACCGGGCTATCCAGATCGCTCCCAACAATCCGGGATTTTACAAGCTCCGCGGGGATATACTTACTTCGGCCGGCAATTATGAAAACGCCGTGCAGGATTATGACAGGGCCATTCAACAGAACCCTGGATTCGCTACAGCCATTAACAATCGCGGGGTAGCTCTGGCGCACATCAATCGTGTCAGGGAAGCGGTAGATGACCTCAACTCTGCCATGGAACTGGCTGCCAACGCTGTGAATGTTTCCAGAAACGCTGGCTTCCCATCGACACCATGGTAGTCTGACCGGTTCGCGCCTCCATTTCATGCAGGCTCATGAGCAATAACTGAACGGGGATTTTCCCTCGCCGTCCTTTGCTTCATGGCCATATCATTTTAAGGAATCGTAAATGCCTTCACACACGAACAAATCAGCGGTGATACTGGGCGCAGGAATTGCGGGATTAACCACGGCGAGGTTATTAAGCCTAAACGGCTTCGAAGTCACGGTGGTAGAACATTCCTCAAAGTTAGGCGGTCACGTTGCAAACTGGTCATGTAAAGCCACGTCAGAATGCCAGGTTTGTCATTGCTGCTCACTGAGCGACCTGATCTCATCAATCGAGGATCTTCCAGTCAAAATCCTTACAGGCCATGAGTTAGTCTCAGTTGCGAAAGACTCCACGGGTAGACTGACGAAAGTCGCTCTCAGGGAGATCAGTTCCGGGTCAACTCCTGAATTGCGGGCCGATGCTCTGGCTCTGGCTACAGGATTTGAGATGTTCAATGCGTCCGAAAAATTATTGTGGCGCTATGGTCAGCTTGAAGGGGTCATCACACTGGCAGACCTGGATGCTCTCATGATTGAGAATAGATTCCCTGATTCTCAGAACGTCGTAGAGAAACTCAGGATTGCATTCTTCCAGTGTGTAGGTTCCAGAGATAAGTCGGTCGGGGCCAATTACTGCTCACAGTATTGTTGCAAGGCGGCGCTCAGGGCCGCTCTAAAAATTATTTCCGAGAGACCTGATTATGATGTCACCATTTTCTATATAGACCTTCAGGTTGCTGGAAAATATGCCTCTGAATTACTGAGAAAAGCCAGGGAAGCAGGAATAAGACTAGCGCAGGGAGTTCCCGGGGAAATTTTAGGAGAGGACACCGGAAAGCTCTCTGTGGTTTTTGAAAAAGATGGTCTTAACGTCAGGGAGGAGTTTGACCGAATAGTCCTTTCTGTTGGTCAGCGACCTTCATCCTCCTCGGCGACATTGGCGCAGATCACTGGAGTAGGACTGGATGAGTTCGGATACTTCAGGAAGCTTGGTGAGTTGGAACGTTTCAGGACAACAGTTGATGGAATATATGTGGCAGGCGCCTGCAGTGGGCCAATGGACATTGAAACAACCATGCTTGCGGCGAGTGCGGTGGCATCCGATATAATCCGGAATTTTTCTCGCTGAATAAAGGGGGCATGATGGAATCACTATCGGCAATTATCGGATCTGAGTTCAAGTCAGACAGAATTCCAAAGGCTTTGGTAATTGGTTCAGGGCTTACGGCGATGATCACATGCTCGGAACTCAAATCGATTGGGTTTAGCGTCTTCATGCTCGAGACACCGCATGCAATTTCAAATGATCTCCAGTGTTCGGCTCGAGGAGAGGACATGGGGTCACTGGCAGAATTACTTCAGGTCACAAGAGATCAAATACAGATCCACCCTTCAGCGGTCTGGCCACGAATAAACCGTGACGAAAGCGGTTTTGCCGTTGATACTCAGACTATGGACGATGAGCGCTTTGATGTCCTTTTCTATGCTGGAACGCTTGGCTCAAGGGCTCCAATATCTTCCTTTTCAGGTCTGGCCGAGCTTTTCAGTCCTGGAATCAAGCTCAATGACTCGCCTGAAGACATCGTATACCTACTGGACCATGATGAACCGAGTGACCCGGCTGCCGGAATGGCAGCAATACTGGGCGCCGTCAAGAACGTGGATGCCGGGGGAAAGTCATTCGTTATTTTCAGGAACGCTCCGGTTCGTCATCCGTACGGAGAGAGCCTTTGTGATACCGCGAGAAAGTCCGGGGTTATGTTCTATCGACTGGCGGAACATCCCGTAGAGGTCGATCAGGTTCAATCGCCTCAGACCGGGGTCAGGAAACTTTTGGTAAAATTTCAGGATAACATTGAACAAGATGTCCAAATTGAGATCTCATGTGACAGATTGCTTCAGGTAACCGGTCCCGACCCTGATTCAATACCGACTCAGGCACGAAGCTTCTTCGGAATGGACGTTGACAGCGCAGGCTTCATGGTTTCGGACAGCATTCACGCCAATACATGCAAATCTTTCATGAATGGAGTCTATTGCGTCGGGAGTTTCACTGGAACCACGGATTTGCTTTCAGTTATTTCCCAGGCCAAAGCGTCAGCGGCCAGCGCATGGACTCATGCTATTTCCAATGATCATGCCGGGACCAAACTCAAGCTTCAGGTATCCGACGAATGTGTACGCTGCCTGACCTGCTTCCGAATATGTCCGCATTCGGCTATCTGGCCCGAGGCTTCCACATCCAGATCACAAATGAAATCAATTGGGGCTGCTTGCCTGGAATGTGGAATATGCGTTTCAGAATGCCCACGCTCTGCTCTTGATATAATCCATTTCCCGGATATAGCCTTCACCGGCTTTCTGGAAGACATCAAACAGACTCCCGGAAAAGTTGTAGTCTATGGCTGCTCCAGGTCCGCTGGACGCGCCGCAGCGAAGACCGACCTGCCTGACAATGTGGCGTTCTTCTCTGTTCCGTGCGCGGGACGTGTTTCCGAGAGTGTAATACTGGACACTATCAAGGCGGGAGTTGACGGCCTTCTGATAATCGGTTGCCACCACGGAAACTGCGCCTCCAACAATGGCTCCGACTGGGCATGTGATCGCGTCAGACTAGTCGTAAACGATTTCCTGACTCCCGCAGGACTCAAAAAACCACTGGATTTCAAAACAATGGCGCCCAATGAAACTGCAAAACTTTCAAGGATAGTGGGGCAGTTTCTGGAAAAGATTAAAGCCGGTTAATCCTGGGCTTAAAATGATTCCCGTAAATTTTCACGGCCTGGCAACCGGCAAGGCAAACGAAAAATGATCCACGGATATTCGCTGGGAGACTCTTCATGGAAAACATGACATCAGTTCAAAACGATACTTACAAAACCCCTTCGGAAATAAACCGTTCTGTCATTCAGACATGCATGACCTGTGGCGAATGCATTTCGCGCTGTTTCCTGAACTCCGCATATCCTGATATGAACCCGAGAAAACTGATCAGGAAGCTCGCTCTCGGTAAAGTTCAGGAAGTTGTTGATTCCGAGTTCCTCTGGGCCTGCACGCTCTGCGCGCGATGCACCACAGATTGCCCGAAAGAGCTGCGGATGGACGTCATAATGCGCAATGTCAGAAGCATTGCATGGCTTCAGGGGAAATCCCCCTTTAGAATAGTAGAGGGCATCGAAAAAATCAGGGAACTTGGGAACAACGTCGGCATGGACGCCGAGGAATTCGTCGACACAGTCCAGTGGATTGCCGAGGAACTTGAAGACGAGGCGGAAGACCTTCCTGAAGGGGCTCTAGAGGTTCCCATGGACAAGAAGGGCGCCGAAATCTTCTACGTGCCAAACCCTAGGGAATACACATCCAACCCCAACATGTTCCAGGCTTATCTGAAGTTTTTTGCCTTCGCCGGCGCAGACTGGACCATGTCTTCCAAGGTCTACGATATTACCAACTGGCCATACTACATGGGTGACCAGGAAGACACCGTCAACCTGGTAAGGCTCATGGTCGACGAGATGAAGAACCTCGGCTCAAAGATACTTCTGAGCACTGAGTGTGGCCACGGATTCAAGATCCTCAGAAAAGACGCCGAAGGATGGCTGAATGAGAAGTTTGACTTCGAGGTCCTCTCGATAGTTGAACTGGCGCATCGTTACTGGAAAGAAGGTCGTATAAAACTCTCCAAAGCCGCAATAGACAAGAGAATAACATACCACGATCCCTGCAACGTGGGAAGAAAAGTGGGGGTGTTCGAGGGGCCGCGTGAAATGCTGCGTGAAATATCATCTGAGTTCGTTGAAATGTGGCCTAACCGAATGCATGGCATTTGTTGTGGCGGTGGCGGAAGTGTCAGCCAGAACAGCGATATGGGCGCGAAAAGACTGGAGCATTCTCTCTTCAAGCGCGAACAGATCCTGAGGACAGGCGCCGACATCGTATCCACATCATGCCAGAACTGCCTTACTCAGCTATCAGACCTACAGGCAAGGTACAATATGCCGGTCGAAATAAAGTCGGTCATGGAGCTGGTGGTGGAAGCCATAGAACCTCAAAACCATGATTGACCCATACTGAACCTGCCCTCTAAACCGACCGACCCATTACTCAGGCGATCCCCCTGTGAAGGTTCGCCTGATCACCCTCATACCCCCTTGACATACCAAACAAAGCTCAGAACATCTTTGCCATCAATCTGACAGCAGTCTGTAGTCTTCGCCAAGATGAATAACTGCAGTTTTTTATATTTCATCGTCCCGTCATAATCTTAGTAGAACAAGGCTCTGGTTTATTTATACATTTTGTGCTATGGTACATAATACTGAGTTTGTTGTTGATGCAGGTCGGACTGTTTATGAAAAAGACAACACATAGTAATAACGGAAATATAAGTAAAGATGAAGCCAAGAGCCGCCGGCAGATCGTAGAATTTAAACTAATGTTTTACATTAATTTATTGATCTAAAATATTAGAATAAAATATATTTTAAATACATTTTTCTTGACTTTGTCTCTGGTTTGGGATAGGCATCAATAGCATAGTTTGAAGATTCGGCATCTACGCATCTTCAAAACGAGCGAGGAAAATCCGGTGCATTACGGGGACAAACCTGGCGACTAAAATATTGAAAGATTCAGGGTTGAGAGCGGGTTTGAGACCACCGATTGATCACCGACTGGAGGTATGCTTATGTTATCAAGGGGCGCGATGAGGATTCCAAGGTTGATCATAATTCTGGTTGTCCTCCTGGGGACAGCTGGTTTTGCCAGCGCTTTGGACAAGCCTTTCAAGTATCCAGTAAAAGTAAACGTATCAGACAAGGTTCCGCCTCGGTCAGGAATAGCTGGCATGGACATGGCGACAAATCCCACAGTTAGTTGGGATGTAGCGGCTGGTCAGTCGCGTGGAGAGATATTCTGCCCGAAACGTGGATATAGTTTTGCCATAGGGATGAAGCCGTTTTTCACGTCATTGTTGGGATCCACAAAGGTATCGAGCAGAGGTGGCGAGGGATCGATTCTGAGTCTTCACGGACACCTCAGGATCCCGGATGACAAGACTCTGTGGGATTTTTATTCATACCTGAGGCTTTGGGACAAGATAGCGGTCCGGATAGAGTATGCGCCTTGGACGTGGTCTGGGGCGGGTCACATGCCGATCGACGCAAATTTTTCGGGGTTGGCTTTAAAGAGCGGGGACGCGATACAGTCTGATCTTGGAATAACGACATTCACAGTGGGCGCGGATTACGACGTATCTTTTGGTCGTGACCTGGTATTTGGTCCTAACGCGGACATGCATGTCATAAAGTGGAGCCAGCGTGTAGCCAAGGATGGTGGATCGGCTATGGATTTCTCTCAGACGATACTGCAGCCTGCGATAGGCGCACACGTGAGGTATGAGCCGACGAACACCGGTTATTTTTCCTGGTTCAAGCCATACCTGGAAGCGCGGTTTACGTGGATGAGTTTTGATGGTCTTGGATTATCAACGTGGGACGCATCTGCCGGGATAGCGCCTCCGATAAGCAGGAATGTGGACGCCGGGTTCCGTATGGGCTACAAGCAATGGAGACTTGACGGAACTAGGAACAGGTTGTTTACTGATGTAACGGTGGAAGGCCCCTACATGGACTTTGCCCTGCACTTCTAAATAAACAGGCGCCCCCTGATAAAAATGTTTGGCAGGATTCCACAATCCTGCCATTTTTGTTCTGATGCGCTCTTGACATAGAGACTTAAGAAAAATACAATAATATCAGGAACACGTTTGTCGAAACAAGATTCAGCCTTCAATTGAGAAAAATAATTAGTTAGATTTATGGTATGAATAGTAATCCAAACAGATCGTTTAGCCAATTTTTAAAGCAAAGGATTAAGTATCTCGGCAAGAGCCAGAGGTCTTTAGCTGAAGCTTTGGATGTTTCCCCCGCCTATGTTTCGCAGATTTTTTCTGGCAAGAAGAAGCCTCCGGATCTGGGCAGGCCACGCAACCGTAAACTCGCAAAAATCTGGGCAGATTTTCTTGAGATAGATTATGAAGAAC
>CAZIVV010000138.1:0-10063 GCA_964542775.1 uncultured Desulfomonile sp. | reverse complement strand
ATTTAGCTTATTTTTATTATAGACAACATAATATAAAAAATGGAAAAATGGATCAAATTTTACACCAGGAGGAAACAATGAGAGACATGGTTTTGATCAGGAAAGGACATTTCGATGGTAAAGAATTGCTCTACCTCTATTACGACCAAAACAAGCACATTTTCATGATCGATCGAAAAGTAATATCGCGCAGACCAGGATTCGCTGACTCCGAGACAAGACGCAAAGGAAAGCTTTTTGAGAGAGCCCTTGTTGAAGAGAGACTGAACATCACGCTTTAACACAAACCATGTCGCGGAATAACTCCGCGACATTTTCTTTCAAGGAGTAAGCAATGAAAAAGAAGTCCAACATTCAGGAACCCCAGTCGCTAAGACATGCATGGAGACTCCACAGAAAAGGCGCCACGATCTATGGAGAGACCACAATAGGCACGCTTCGATTCGAGAATGGAGAGATACGAGCGCTTTCACCCAACGCCGGTTTAATAGTGAGCTTTGAATCAACCTTCTCGGATCACTACAAACAGCATTTCTTTCTCCGGTTACGACAGTCTAGCTACATGCTGGCCATATTTTGAACGCTCGAGGAAGCCAGAAGTCCTGCTGGATTAGGACAGGCTTAAATCTTTGATGTCGCGGATAACCTCCGCGACATAGCTTACCAGGAGCAAACATGCAACTTTCAGATTACGTAGAAATACACAGGGATGAAATCATTTCACGCGTCGAGAACTCGACTCAACCACTACTACCAAAGCAGGAAAACCCTCCTGAACGGAATTCTTTCAGGAGACCATACGATGCCCAGGCAAGAGTCATAGAAGCCAGCAGAAGAGCTTTGAGCAGACAGAAGGCATGTTTCGTAATTGGAGAAATGGGAACAGGAAAGACTCTAATAGGATCACTCATTCCGGAAGATGGATCAAAGATCCTTGTTTTGTGTCCGAGTCACCTCCAGGAAAAATGGGTTCGCGAGATACATGATACAAGACCTGATTCTGTAGCGGTGATTATCAAGAGCCTTCAGGATTGCGACAGGCTCATGAAGGAATTGCCTACCGGGAAGCAAACTCTTTGGTATGTGTTGTCCAAGGAGACTGCAAAATTGAGTTATCTGTGGCGCAAGGCATGCAGGATCAAGAAGGAGCAGAGATGGATTTACGACAGGATATCAAAAGAGCAGATACTTTCTGAGATCAGCGCATGTATTTGTCCGGATTGCTTTTCCTACATCACAAGGACGGATTCCAGAGGAAACGAATTTTTTGTTGGCCCTGACACGCTTGAGCGAAACAGGATGTATTGCCCGAAATGCAAGGCAGCTCTATGGACTGCAGACAACAAACGCAACAGGAAGTACGCCCTGGCTGACTATCTCAAGAAGAGACACGCCAGACTCGATTATTTGATAATCGACGAAGCGCATGAGTATAAGGCTCAGGATTCAGCGCAAGGCAATTCACTGGGAGCGCTGGCTTCAATATCAGACAAGAAGATCTTGCTTACCGGAACGCTGATAGGAGGCTACGCTACCCACCTGTATTATCTCTTGTGGCGCACGCTTCCCAGTCAGATGAAAGAACGAGGATACACCTACAGCAACGCCAAAGCTTTTATCTCCCAATATGGTGTTCGGGAACAGGTTCTGCGGGAATATGATGGCGACGCTTCAAGTAACAAAAGATCCAAGGGATTGACCAACAGGGGAACCTGGCAGGAAAGACCAGGGATTAGCCCTGAACTGTTCACCGATTTTTTATTGGGAAACGCCATTTATCTCCAGCTGGATGATCTTGCAGCAAACCTTCCACCGCTTGAAGAAAAACCGATAGACATTGAAATGGATCCTAATCAGGAGATTGCCTACAAGGTGTTAGAGAGCGAGTTAAAGCATGCAGTAGCCCAGGATCTGGCGAGAGGAAACAAACGCATGCTATCAAAGCTTTTGATCAATCTTCTGGCTTTTCCTGACAAACCTTTTGACAATACCGCAATCGAGCTTGAGCAGGGACAGTTTGTTCCAGTGCCCAATCTGGATTCACGACAGACATTTCCCAAGGAGGAGAAGCTTGTCGAGATCGCTCTTGACGCAAAGGCTCGAGGATCGAAGACGCTTGTTTACTGCCAGTTCACTTCGAGCCGGGACATACAGCCAAGACTGCAGGAGAAATTACAGGAAGCGGGATTGAACGCTACAATACTCAGATCAACAGTTAAACCGGAGAAACGGGAAAAATGGATCAGGGAGAACGCCCCGGATAACGATTGCCTGATATGCAATCCGGAAATCGTGAAGACAGGTTTGGATCTGTATGCCTACACGACCATAGTTTTTTTCCAGACAGGCTATAACATTTTCACGCTAAGGCAAGCTTCAAGGAGATCATGGAGACTTGGCCAGAAACAACCCTGCAAGGTTTACTATCTATATTATTCTGACACCATGCAGAGCAGAGCGATTGATCTGATAGCACGTAAGCTCAACTCCGCGACTGCGCTGGATGGAAGGTTAAGCAATGAAGGTTTGAATCAGCTTGCTGATGAAGACGACGCTTTCATTCTTGCCAAGGCTTTAGTTGAAGGCTTGAAGGCAGAGAAGCCAGAACTTGTTCAGGCTAACGCAAAGCAGCAGGAGTCCGGAAAACAGACCACTGAGGACACCAGGAGCATGGATCAGGATCAGCAGACGGAATTGGTCATGGAAGCGCTCAGGAAGTCAAAGGAACCGGTTTCAAGGCATTCACTCCAGACGACTACCGGGATACCATTGACGAATCTGATGACACTCATAAACAGGCTCCAAACGGATGGAACAATAGAAGAGTTGAATGATCGCAGATTGAGATTGAGGACAGTCAATGAGCCAGCCCTGATTGTTCCGATTATTGAGACGTCCCAGGAGCAGACTGATGATACGGAACAAGAGATCACAAAGGACCAGGCTGTTGAGATCATCGAGCCAGACAGTAATTCTGATCTGAAGACTGGACATATAAAAGCATTGCTCATCGATGTAGCCCTGACTGCGGATTGCATTGCTGAAACGCTGAATCAGGATCTGGAAAAGATCTATGATGAGCTGATTCAGGCTCAGAAAAAGTCAGAGATCTTTTCTGCCAGAACACCGGGATCGATTTACTGGTGTTCCTCGAGAAACTTTGGAACGCTTGAGTACGCAGAGACACGAGTTATCAGGTACCTCAGAGAGAATGGACATTCAGCCTACCCGGAGATAGCAGAAGCCATAACAAGTCATTCACTGAGAGAACCAGCGCTCCAGAAAGCATTGATAAATCTGAAGGCTCAAAACCGGATTCAGGCTGACTTGCTTGAAACCAGCTATTCCGGGAACGGTTTACTCAGATCGATCTTCTGGATCAGCGAACCGGTTGAAGACCACTGTGGCTTGCAAGACGTCAGAGAGACGGAAGAAGAACCGGAGAAAGAGACTTCTGACATCAGAGCAGTGAGAAAGAAGTTAGAAACCACGAAGTACACGATGACATTGCTCCTGCAGAGCGCAGCAATGAGCATTCAATCGATCATTGCCCGATATTCAGACCAATACAAAACTGAAGGCATAGAGCAAATGCTAAGGGATCTGGAGGAAGACGGTAAGATCATGCGCCACAATGGCTACATGCTTTTACCGGAGCACTTTGTTGACGAGCCTTTGATTGAAGAGATCAGGGTTACAGAGATAATGGCGCCGGTTAAACGTGAAGCAGTCAAAGACTTTGAATACTACAGGCAATTGCGGGATTCAAGGCAGGCTTCCAAAAAGACACGACGAAACTTGCGCCAGTCATCAACGCCACAACTGACACTTTTCGGATAAGGAGCATGAAAAATGTATCAGATCAATTATAAGGGTTTGATTGGATACCTACCGGAAATGATAACAGTCAAGACAAGAAACGCTGCAGCTATGTATTACGCTCAAATAGTCGCATCGGATTCTATAGCCAGAGCAATTTCTTCAGCAATAGTCGAAAAAGCCAGGTTTGACATTGAATGCAGACCCAACCCGGAGAGTTACTGGAGAGCAGTAGCGCCAAAAGATCTTAGCGCCAAGTACCATGTCAGGATTGACAAGCTGGCGGATAACGCAGTGAGCGCACAGATCTTTCATGAGAAATTCACACCGGTTGAACTCCGGGAGAACACCTCAGCGGAAAATGCCGACAAGGAGCATGATCGACTCTTTTTTCTTCCAGACGGAATGGACATCAACGACGCTATATGGACACACATCACTCAGTTCAGCACTCCGTTGATACCGGAGTTCAAGGACTTGGTTTGCGCTGAACTTTTAGCCAGATCTAATCAAAGAGAAAAGCCTTACGCATTTGTGGCCACAAGCCATGTCGGGAACAGCGTGATACTTCGGATAAATGCCAACGATGAAGAGATGGATCAGCTTGTTTCCGAATTGGTTCAATCGGGAAGGCTCACATTCTAGAACCCTGAATTATTACGTTTCAATTGATAAGGAGTGAATATTATGAGACTTGCAGCTTCGATAAAACTGGGATATTACCCAACACCTCCAGAAATTACAGACTACCTCAAGACCAGAATTGACGTGACAAGGACCACATGTCTTGACCCATGCGCCGGGACGGGACTTGCTTTGAAAGAGATCGCTCCTGCCGATGCATTGACTTATGGGATTGAACCGGAACCGGAAAGATTCAGGCAGGCATCAGAATTGTTAAATCAAGTCCTGAATTGTTCCCTTGAAGACACTACCATTGCCCATAACTCTTTTGGTCTGTTACTCCTGAACCCACCGTACGATCAGCATTATGATAACGACCGGGACATCATGGAATCGGAGATATGGAAGAAGACTCACGGAAAGACTATCAGAAAAGAAATCATGTTCCTCCGGAGAACGTTACCCTATCTTGCTCCAAACGGATTGCTGCTCCTGATTGTTCCTGAACATATACTGGACAAGAATCTTAATGAATATCTGACATCAAGGCTCACAACTTTCGAAGCATACCGGTTTCCGGAAGATCTTTACCCGGAGTTCAGACAGATCATGGTTATTGGGAACAAGAGACCAGATAAACCCCAGCCCTCAGCAGGAATGATAGAATTACGTGAATGGAATGAACGGTTACATGAACCATTGACCTTACCTGCAGCGAGCCCTGTTAAGCTATTCCGAGCAAATAGACTATCGGAACAGCACGTTGAAGAGCTCTTGATGAATCACAAGGATCTTCGAGAAAGCTTATACCCGACAGACAAGAGATCAATGATTGAAGCCCAGCCTCCGCTTCCACTTCATTTAGGACATTTGTCACTCATGTTGGCAGCTGGGAAAATTAATGGGTTAATGAAACCGGAGACTCCGGAAAGGCATGTTGTCAGAGGAGCCGTAAAAAAGAAGCAGACTGTATCCCAGACCACAGAGACAACGGAAAACGGATCAACCACTACCACCAGGATAAAAGATTCATACTCAATATCCGTCAAACTTCTACATCCAAACGGATTGATTGAAATTCTGACATAACAAACCAGCAATCCATCACAAGGACCAATAACAATATTGGTCCTTTTTTTTGCTTCAATCCTTCAGACTTTTCCAGACCTGTATCCGTAGGCAGAGACAAGGTTAAAAACTGATATTTCTTCAACTATGGTAAGGAAAGATAGACTCTTTTGTGGGGAGGATCCGATCCGGAAATGCCGGAGCGCAAAAAACCCGGAAAAAGTTTTTTTTGTTGGCTCAACTTTATGCGATTTTCTTAATAATTGAGCGCTCAGTACGCGTACTAATCCTGAAAACACAGTAGTATTTTTATTTACTCGGTTAAAACGCGTACGGTACGCGTACTAACCAGGATCAGCTGGTTTTCATGAGCCACAAACACGCACGAACCAGGAACATATTTTAAGAAAATGCGTAATTTTTAGCTAAAAAGTCCAAATAATGTGGTTTTTTTGTTCATAACCGAACGGTTACGAACAGAATACCCTCCCCCCTATCCCGAAAATCACCGAGGGGTGTATCCATTATTGGAGCTGGATATCGAGCGTGTTTACCATTCTGGCAAGAAGGGTATCTGGCGTCAGGATAGCTCTGATAAACGGTTTAATGATGTTTATATGACAGATTGGTAACAGCGTTCCAGAGCGAGGAGTATGGTATGGGTGGGAGATGCTGACGGGTCATCATTCAGTCAATGATGTTCAGATCAATATGCAGTCAGGGCGAGGATATGGCTGAATTCAGGCCCTTGTGCCTTCTCAGGCCGTTTTAGCGCAGACGTCATTGTCCAGTAATTGGGCTCAACAGTCTGGCAGTCGGTGATTCCAGTGTTCTATACGCAGTTTTCTGTCTTGATGCGTTCTTCAATTCGGGCCCATATCTACAAAGGTCTGAAAGCGCTGTTCTGTTGTCCTGTTTTTGTATAGTCGGCTTGTCCGGCAGTTTGCGGGTTGGTAAACTGTTTTCCGTGACGGCTTTCAGAGGCTGTTCACAACACATTCGGCGACCGGGTGTTTGTCCAAAGGAGTTAAAAAACATGACAAAGGCTGATTTTGTGGATCTGCTAGCCCTGCGGGGTGATATCACAAAAAAGCAGGCCAATGATTGCCTGGAAATTGTATTTGCCACTATAACCGAGGTTCTTGCTGAGGGTGAGAATATCCTGATACCAGGTTTCGGAAAGTTCTCGGTAGTAACCAGAGGTCCTCGCAACGGGGTCAATCCCAGGACACAGGAGAGGATCAGGATACCTGAAACCAGGGCTCCGAGATTTTCGGCCACCAAGGCGTTAAAGGAATCCGTCAGGGGATAGATCCAAGTTTCTTTAATGCGAAGATCGGGGCGATACAAAGTCGCTGGAGTGCGCATGGTTCTTACAGGGCGGGACAAATGTGTCAAAAACCTTAAAAAACCTGTATACATATTGGCTTCCCGCATGTTCACTCAGGCATGGTGTCGCTTACAGGAAGACTGTTTGAGTTCGAACTTTTAACAATAGTTTATTGCCATAAGGATCATTGGAATTTTCGGAGGGACAGGTCGAACTGTCAACAGGACCTGTTGACAAACTGTGGACAGGGCTGTTGGTAGAGCGCATTATTTTTGATTTTTCGTAGTGTTACGCTAACTGACACATAGATGCGCATAACCGAATACCTTATACATTTTAGGCTTTTAGAAATCAAGGGCTTTATAATTACCTCACTTCCCTATCCATTTTTGGGCTTTGTGAGGATTACCAACAGTTGTTGATAAGTTATGGCCATCAGGTGAGAGTCTGATGTCAGAAACGGTCCTAATTTAAAATTGATCAGAGCGACTTGCAGACCATTGGGAATAAAGTGAGCCGACAGCATCGTTGTCTGGTGAGACTCACATCTGGAATTTTTCTTCGCTGGGTTCAGTCGCAGGCAGATTGTGGTGAAAGAGTTTCGATTGACGCAATTTTTTTGATGAACTGGTAGGCGACCTGAGGGACGATGGAGTTTCCGAGGGCTCGCAGTTTAGCCACCCGGTTGGGTACCCCATCATCCACTCGACAAACATCGGGTTCGGCGGTCCACCTACTAGCGCATTCAGGGACAGAGAGTGACGCCGTAATTGGGCAGGGCCACCGTTGTTCTCTGAATCCTGGACTGTTGGAGTGGGCAACAACCCATATTCGTTTGCGTTCGTGCGGGGCATCGACAGCGCAAGCCGGAACAAGATACGTGACTGGGTCATAGTTCTCGCCTTCCAGGTCAGATAGCGTTTTGTCGAGTTCCACGCCGATGATTCCAGTAACATTTTCTGCAATAATCCAAGCTGGCCTGGCTTCGGATATAACCCGTAACATCTCCGGCCAGAGGTAACGGTCATCAGCATGGCCTCTGCGCTTCCCGGCCCGACTGAATGGCTGGCATGGTGTTCCTCCAGTAAGCAGGGTTGGGTATAAATGTCTTGTTCCATCAAAATCTCTCACATCGTTGATAATGGGCGTATCTGGCCAGTGTTTGATCAGGACACGCCTGCAGAAAGGGTTTTCTTCACAAAAGGCGATAGTTCTGAAGCCGGACCATCTGGCTGCGAGCGCAAAACCACCAATTCCAGAGAACAGGTCTATGTGTGTCAGATCCAAGGACATAGTTGTTTGTGTCACTGTTAGGACGTTTGACCTCTTGCGCTGAATTACAGAAACAGGACGCAGGAGTCTCGGGGAACAGCGCTTCCAGTTCTGCCATTTCTGCAAGTTCCCCAGGTCTGCTGCATGAGTTAAGATCACTGAAGGTGGTCCCAAGCCCGGTTCCATTTAATGTTACAGCGCACGGCGCTTGCGCTGGGCGGGCCTCAGAGTGTTTCGCCGTTTGGTCTATCGGGTTCAGTGTCCTGGTTGAGCCTCTGAAACTGGCGCTTTGTTGATGGGGTCAATTCCGGAGGATTCAAGGTCAGTGGCCCCTCTCAAGATTTCCTTCAGTGGATGTTTTTGCGCCACCCCAGATTCCCTGGTATGGATCATTGTTTTCAGGATTTACGGAGATGTAGAAATCATCGGGTTCATTGTTGACGAAGGATATTTCGATGATGGGTTCGAACTTTACGCTAAGGAAGCGGACGTTTTTCTCGATGGTTAGCGATGATCCTGGCGGGACATAGAGCCCGGCCGTGATATGACCGGCGTAGCCAGGATCCGCATCGGTGACACGGATGAGGGCTCCATTCCGGAACACGGTTGTTCGTTCCTTTATGACACCAATAAGCCACGGTGGCATGTTGAGCTGTTCAACGGTCTGCAGGAGGTAATAACCGGGGCCAAGCATCCAGCCATGGCCTGTGATCGGCATGGTGGGGCTAATCGGGAGTTGCTGCGGTTTCAGCTCTACTGTTGGTGGAGTTTTTCTGATATTTACGCCCATGAAAGAGCTGAGACTACCTTCCGAGCGGTTGAGCGTAAAAACCGAGTTAAGTGTCAGATCGACCTTGGATCCCTCGAAAGGCTGATTCAGCCGATCTTCAGACAACGGACTGATAAATGATGGATCGATTACAAGAAGTTCTCTGATTGTCATAGCTGAAATTTTCAATTGTTTGTCCTTTTTTGCAGTATTTGAATGAAGTGATCAGGTTTTCAGTCAATGGCTTCTTCGAGGAATCTGTTTTCAACTCCTGAATAGACGTTTTCGACCCTTTGCTGACATACCGGGCATCGTCTGTTTCTGGTTTTGTCCCATGATCTGAAAGGTTTTCCACACATGTTGCATTTTATGATTTCTCCGCCCGGGTGTTCCCTGACCGGCAAATTCCTCATGGCCGCCCGACGTTTTCTGTCATTAATGGCTTTGCCCTTGTAGTTGCACTTTGGCGAGCAGTAAATCTGTGATGCAGTTTTCTTTAGGAACACACCGTTACAGATTGCGCATCTTGCTTCTCCCAGATTTGTGGGCGCTATCCAGTCATGTTTTGCGTAACATTCTGCGCTACAGAAAAGTTTGTGTGTTTCATCGAGTCTTTTTCCGCATGCCCTGCAATGCCGAAGATTTCTAGCCTTGCATGGGTCACAGATCTTGCGGTATCCGCTTATGGCCCTGAATTCGGCGCCACATTTTATGCATTTCCTGATGCGGTTCATGAATTAGCCCGTTCACTCTTGTGGATGATTGAGACGAAAGGCGTCAGCGCCTTCATCGTGATTTGTCTGGATCAAGCTTGAGCAGTGGACGATATTTGATCAGCCTGTATTTCCTGCTGAACGACATATAGGGTTTAACCTCCGGCATGATCTTGAGCAGGGCTGACACCTTATGCCGTGGCAGCCCCGTCCTTGTTGCAATTTCCGCCGCTGTGAGACAGATCTCGTGAAGCTTGCCATTGCAATCAAAACGGATCTCCTTCTGCATCTCGTGGATGATCAGAATCCTGGCTGTGAACTGGTCTACCGACTGTTTTTGTTGACCATGCCTGGTCGCCATGGGATGAGATCCGGGCAGAGCGAGGAGGTTCTTTTCTCTGGCTTGCCGCCTTTCAGATGAAGTTCTCATAAAATCCTTTTTTCGGTTTGCCGTGACCATCTATGCGC
>CAZIVV010000137.1:0-4618 GCA_964542775.1 uncultured Desulfomonile sp. | reverse complement strand
AGACCAAGAACCTGCCTTGCGGTTTCCAGCGCTTTGTCATAGTCCCGTTTGACCACATAAAGCCTGCTCTGTATCAACAGAGCCGTATCCGATGATGGATTGAGTTCCAGAGCCTCTCGAAGATAACGCTCCGCTTTTTCGATATCTTCGTTGCGTGAACCGCTCCACCCGGACTGAAAGTCAGACAGATAGGTGCGTGCAAGGCCAGCAAGGGCACGAGATGACTTAGGGTTCCCTTCCAGCGCATGCTCAAACATCTTGCGAGCCATACGGTTCGATTCTCTGCCTTCAGAGGACATCATGTGCGATGCCTTCATGACCCTGTCAAATACATACGGGTCCGCTTCGAGAGTTTTCTGCGCGCGCATGGATTCAGTGGTTTTCAGGGCAAGCTTGATCTGAAGCGCTGCAGTTATTTTCCTGGTTATGTCATCCTCAAGGTCAAATACATTTTTGAAATCGGTGTCATACCGCTCAGCCCAGGTATGGCCTCCGGTTTTGGTGTCTATGAGCTGCGCTGTTATTCGAATCCGGTCCTGCGATCTCTTGACGCTCCCCTCCAGAGCGTAGCGAACCCCGAGGGTCTTGCCCACCTCTGTTATGTTTACCGGCCTGCCTTTGTAAGTGAACGTGGAATTCCGGGCTATCACCATTAATTCCGGTATCTTGGCAAGGCTTGTTATTATCTCCTCGGTTATGCCATCTGCGAGGTAATCCTGTTCCGGATCACCACTCATGTTTGCGAACGGCAGCACTGCAATTGAGAATTGAGGGATCTCATCGACAACGGCCTGAATTTCAGGTCTTGTGGTCACCCCCAACTCAGCAGGCTTTGGAGGTTCCCTATGGAACCACGTGACGAAAGCCACACCAATGATCGCTACCGCAACGCCCAACACCAGTATTATCAGATGCTTCGAGGTCTTAACGGGTTTGCTGGCGCCAGTCGCAGACGCTCCTGATTCTCCGTAAAGACAGGCCCTGAAAACCCGCACAGGTTCGGGTATGTTCTTGACCATGTGCGATCCCATAGGTTCGAACTTCCCTTCAACCTTTCCTTTCAGATGATCATAAGCCTCTCCAGAGACACATATACCACCAGGATCAGCAAGCCCCTCCAACCTCGCCGCTATATTTACTCCGCTGCCAAACAGCGATCCGTCCTGATCTATCACGTCGCCTATGTTGATACCTATCCGGAATTCCAGACGACGATTTTGAGGCAGTAGAAGGTTCTTTTCCCTGAAAGTATTCTGGAGTTCCACCGCACAGTTAAAGGCATCCACAACGCTGGCAAATTCCAGAAGAAACCCATCACCCGCTGTATCTACAACCCTGCCCTGATAGTCGGCAGTGAGTCGAAAGAGATCCTTACGGTAGTCTGAGAGAGTCTTGACGGTGGCAGCCTCATCATCACTCATCAGCCTGCTGTAGCCCTTTACGTCGGCGTGCAACACGGCGGTGAGCTTTCGTTTGATGGTTTCCTGGTCGGGCATCTCCTGAACCTCATCATTCTCATTCGTCAGTTTATGACGAATCCAACTATATTCCAGTCTATTTGAAATACTACTCATTAGCAAATGTTTGGTATATTTGTTATGAGATTGAGATAGGATTAGAATCGGAAGACCTGAATACAGGAGGCTCTCAATGTCCAGGCTAAGAGCGTATACAATTGTGTCATCGTTCGCAGTGGCCCTGATCATTGTATTCAACAACTCCTGCTCAATGGCGTCAGACCATTTGCTGAGATCCTCCGGCCAAACGGTCTATGCCCCGGTCTACTCACACATCTATGTGGGATCCCAGGGCCAGGAATTTCAGCTTGCCGCCACGCTCAGCATCAGGAACACAGACTCTGGCAAGACTATCAAAGTCCAATCCGTAGGCTATCATGATTCATCCGGCAAACTGCTGCGAAACCTGGTCACGAATCCACTGCCGATTGGGCCTTTTGGTTCGACTCAGTACTTCATTGGTGAATCTGACACTGCTGGTGGTTTCGGGGCTTTTTTTCTAGTGAAATGGTCATCAGAAACCAAGGTGAGCGAACCTGTCATTGAGGTTGTGACCGCTGGAACCAGGTCTGGACAGGGCATTTCATTTGTCTCCAGCGGAAAGGTTGTGGAATAGCCTTCCCGGACCCAGCGCGCCTGTTCAGGGGTGATCATAAACCTGTCCTTTAGCCTATTTCTGCGACCCATGTCGACTGATGTGGCTTTCAATCAATCCTGGCCTTGTTTCAGCTTCCACTTCACGGCTTTGTCCCAGGAATGTAAGTTAAGGAATGTCTGATGATGCTTCCGAACATAATCCGTTTCCTCAATAACCATTATTACTTGATGGCCTGGTCTGACAAAAAAATAACTTGACCTTTATAAGGGTTTTGAAGCTTAATGACGTTATTTTCCCACCTTCAAAAATCCACAGTGAGGTTAAATTAAATGGATAAACCGTTGATGGATATCGACTCTGATACCAATGACGCCGCCGGCAGTGGACCTCAACGTCTGATGTCAAACCAGATGGGCATTTACTACAGCAACTGCGCAATGGTTGCGATGAGCCCCAGAGACATTTCACTCTACTTTGGCAGGTACGTGCCCGCCAGGGACGGAAAGGGAACCCAGCAACTTACAGAACTCTACGAACGTCAGATCTATATGACCGTTGAACAGGCTCAGGATCTCATCAGGATGCTCAGTCAAACAGTTGAAATGTATTCAACAAAAAACGCTCCCAAACCTAAGAAGAAATGATTGAGACTTTCAGGTTATTCTCACGGATCTGAAATATTTTGAATCTTTTTGAAAATAGTTGACTCTTACTTTAATGAGAGTCATATTTGATGAAGTGGTCGAAAAGACCCTCTCTCCCCTCTAATAGAATCTCCGGGACATAAAGCCCAGTGGTATGGATGAATTCTAAGCGAGGCAACAGGTTCGAAACATTATCGTTTGGCTGTTGCGCGTTTGCGTTAGGCCTGATTTTTACCAGGCTTCCATCCACCCGGAGATAACATCGGCTTTCGTCTTATCGAATTTGAATAATCTCCCCAGGATGGCGCCCACTACTGGAGTTTAATAGTTCCTGACTCTGAAGGAACCTCCATATTCAGCAATCTGGAGGCCGCCATGAAAAAAAACTGGTTCGGACTCAAGCCGAAAAGTTACTCCTCGAGAGTTACTCTTGAGCAACTCGAAGAGCGTATAGTGCTCGACGCCGCCGTTGAAACTACTGAAGAGGTGTCTTCAGTCCCTGAGACTAAAACAGTCAGCGACACTGCAGAATCAGGAGGGTCACCCGAGGCTAAGAGCGCTACCACAGAAGCCGCTGCGGATGCATCCAATCCGGCCAACCCACTCGACCAGGTCTTTGCGTCTGGCGCGTCTAACGTGCTTCTGTCGAGTGATCTAACTATAGTCGAGTCTGTGTCTTCGGACTCGCTCAGGGCCATTGTTGTGGCCTCCGACATCGAAGACGGATCTGATCTGCTGAACGCGGTTCAGGGTAATGTTATCAAGATAACCTACGATTCCTCCACTGCGACAACAGACTCCATTCTGTCAGCAATAGAATTTGCCCTGGATGGACAGGTTGTCACCAGTATAGGGTTCGTCTCGCATGACAACGGGGATGGATCCTTTAATCTAGCCAAAGACCTTTCAATCAGTCTCTCAACAATGTCGTCCGATCTGTCCCTAAAGGAATTCTGGACGGCCGTGGGTCAATTCGTCAGCGAAGATGGCCGTATAGACATCATGGCTTGCGACGTAGCCTCAACCGATGAAGGCCTCGCCCTCGTCGCCGAACTGGAAGATATTACAGGCCGCAACGTGGCAGCTTCCATAGACGACACAGGAAACGAAACCTACGGTGGTAACTGGGATCTGGAAACTGATGATGTTTCTGTCGTCCCAACCTACTTTGACGCCAACGAAATTCTGGCGTTTGAAGGGGTTCTGGATGATGATGGCGATGATGATGATGAAGTCTACACAGTGGATCATTCAAGCCAGGAAAAGGTAGTTGAAATCACCGATCCAGTTTCGGAAGAGGATGGTGGATTTCATTTCATCCTCAAAGACGGAAAGACGAATCACCTTAATGACTTCCCAACAATTGGGTCTAAATCAGTAAAACTGGTTCTGAGCGAACCTTCAGAAGGGACTATCGAATCAAACACGGGTGAAAGCACGGGTGAGGGAACCTGGGTTTTCAAAAATGCAAAAGACATCAAAAAGTTGTGGTATTCCCCTGATGACGATTATGATGGCTCAACTACAATAAAGGTATACAGCAAAAATAAGCCGAATGATCCTTGGGCTTACTTAGGGTATTTTGATATCTCCGGGCAAATCATTGATGAGCCGGTCAATAATCCGCCTACGGATTTGACTCTCTCTGAAGACTCGGTCTACGAAAACATTGAAATTGGAACTCTTGTAGGGACACTGTCAGCTACGGATCCGGATACCGGAGATACGATCAGTTACACTCTGGTTGCCGTTAATGAACAGACTGAGGATTTACCCTTTGTCATAGTGGACAATCAGCTTATAACCAACGCCAACTTCAATTACGAAGCCAGGCAGTCATACCAGGTAACAGCCAGGGC
>CAZIVV010000136.1:0-12024 GCA_964542775.1 uncultured Desulfomonile sp. | reverse complement strand
CGGGGCGTCCTCCCAAAATCAAACCGGAACAATCTCGGCAATACAGTGAATTGATCTTACATCCAGAATACGTCGAGGAGACTCATTGGACGTGGCGTAAATTTCATGGGTATCTTGGGGAGCACTGCCAACTGGAGGCAGGCTACAGTACTTTGATGAGATGGATCCACGAAGAAGGTTTTCGGCTGAAAGTACCCCGACCATGGCCGGATGGTCAGGACGAGGAAAAGAGAAAAGCTTTTGTTGGATTGATCAAAAAATGGTTGTCAGATCAGAACATTGACCTTTGGTTTCTCGATGAGAGTGGCATTGAAGGCGACCCCCGTCCGAGAAGACGCTTTGCAACAAAGGGAGAGAAGATACTTCAGCCTTACAGCGGGGCTCATCTCAGAATGAATGCCACAGGAGCCGTATTGCCAAGGACAGGAGAATTTTACGCCCTAGAGTTCAGTCATTCAGATAGGGAGGTTTTCCAGACATTCCTGGATCATGCCAATAAGGACCTTTACTTCGAACGCCCCAGAAACCTTCTTATCCTGGATAATGCCTCCTGGCATAAGAGCAAATCACTGGATTGGGGAAGATTTGAGCCTGTCTATCTTACTCCCTATTCTCCAGATATTAACCCCATAGAACGTCTCTGGCTCATAATGAAGGCCGAGTGGTTCAGCGGTTTCTATGCCAAAACGATAGATCAACTCATTGGCAGGCTGAGCCAGGCCCTCATGTGGCTCATTGAAGTGATCTGTAAATTCCTGGATATATTTACTTGAGGTTTTGAAGCTTCTAATATCGAACATTTTCTCGGTAGCCTTGCTCGTGAATAATGTAGCCGACTTTTGCCAAACTTTCGTCTTGGTGGATTACGCTAAAAGTCGATCCAGCGCCGGTTATGGAGGTTGGGGAACATTATATCATACGATGTCAGGGCTGTGGAGTATGACGCCACTAATTCCACTGGTTGCGCCCTAGTGTTGTGACCGCCTTTTCACGAGTATGACATTCTCTAAGGAACCGAGTCACTGACTCGCATGTGCTCGATCTGAACATCCGAGATCGTTCCACGATGAGGGAGAAGATGGACCGCAAGAGGCGGACGAGATGACTCATAAACGATGACATTAGCCTTGTCACACACATCAATCGCTCCGGTATCTTGTTTCGCAGGCGTAGCGGCGCTTCTTGTGGTAAATGCCAGAGGCGCATTGAGCAAAAGTCAAGGCTTCGCCTCCCGTGCGTCCGCTGGCGGCTTCTCTGCTTGCCAACTCTATGTCCTGGCCTCGACCTCCCTGCGCTCGCGATGAGGCAGGCTAGCTGTCGGGAAGAGAAATAGCAAGCACAGAGCTCCCATCCCCAGAACCGACAGACGGGCCGCTCGGAGTCGAGCGCGCTGATTGATATCCATCAACTGAGCCACTTGCTCCTGTGGGAGCTTTTGTGCTTCGAGATAGCGCTTGGCATCCTGGTTGCTCAGGAAATTCGCTTCTTTAACGAGGGCAATGCGTGACTGCATCTCGGGACCGACTAACTTGTCCATGTGTACCTGGTCCTTGATCGACTGTGTCAAACCTCCAATAAGAATAGCCCCCACGATGGCGACTCCGAGGGCTTGCCCCACATTTCTTGCCGTTCCCTGGACGCCACCTGACTGTTCGGCGAGCGACTGCGGGATCGCAACGGCAATCACAGCGCTGCATTGGGAGGCCACAAACCCGCAGCCCACTCCCGCCAAAAAAAGCCCGACCAGAAGGCCTGGATTTGTCGCCGATGTTTGGAGCCCATATGCCAACCAAAGGCTTGAAAAAGCCAGGATAAGAACCCCCCCCTGGCAAATGCGTCGAGGACTCACACCCTTAAACATGGCCGGAGTCCCGATGGAAAAGACCACCATACCCACCGCATAAACAGAAAAAACAGCCCCACTTTGAACTGCGTCGTAGGCAAGGACGATTTGCAGGTAGGTGATGATAACGAATGAGAACGATCCCATCACAAAGAAAACTACGGAGTTCATGTAAAGGCCAGCGCGAACTTCGGGAGTTTTGAGGAAGGCTCGAGGCATCAAGACACTTAGACCGGCGGACTCCCTGCGACGCTCCCAACCAAGGAAAAGAAAGAAAACCAAAGCGCTGCCAACCAGGAGAAAGCCACACGGAGAGATACCGAAAATTGTGAATGGGGCATGCACGGGGGTTATGAGTCCCCAACTGGTAACCATGAGGAGCCCAAAAACTAGGGTGACCAATCCGAGTGTCGCAAGGATTGAACCAAAGACGTCGAAGTTTGAGGATGTCGGCCGATCATGGTGAGTCCTCAAACCTAGAGTGCCAAAAAATGTCAGTACGAACAGCCCACCGAGAATCCAAAATGCCCATCTCCAGCCGAGACCAACGATAACGAGCCCGCTTCCCACCGGGCCCGCTGCGGCCGCGATGCCGCTTGCGGCCCCCAGGGCACCGAAGGCGAAGACGAGTTCCCGTCCCTGGAACATATTCGCCGTAAGAGCCAGAACAGCCGGGATAGCCATCGATGCGCCCAAGCCTGTCAGGACGCGCGCAATGTACGTGAAAACGATCACCCCGGGGCTTACCGCTGCGATGACTTCGCCAACGGCCAAAGCTATAACCCCAAGCTGGAGAAGGCGTTTCCATCCCCATACCATACCGAGCAAGCCGAAGACTATCATAGTCGCGCTCGCTACCAAGGGATAGATCGCATTGGCCGTCTGAAGCGCCGCCACTGACGTATGAAAACTCTCAACAATTGCGGACATGGCATTGCTCAGTGTCATGTTGTCCGTTGTAGTCAAGACTTGCACAAGGCAGAACACGACGAGAAGGAACCACTTGTGGGAGAAGAAATTCATACGCTCCTCAGAATCGTTAGCTTCATGGCTCCGTAGCACGGGGCTAACGCCAGCGCTCACTTGGTCGCTTCATATGTCTTACACCCACCTACCCAGGTTGACAGCAGTTTCGGATTGTCCTTCGTGAATTTTTCCGGATCCACGGCATAGAGGTCCTGATCATAGACAACCATGTCGGCCTTGTATCCAACATCAAGCTTTCCAACATCGCTCTTCCCAGTGGTACTGGCACTGCCGACCGTCAGACCATGTACCATGTCCCGAATGCT
Organism: uncultured Desulfomonile sp.; assembly: GCA_964542775.1. Lineage (GTDB taxonomy): Bacteria > Desulfobacterota > Desulfomonilia > Desulfomonilales > Desulfomonilaceae > CAITZA01. The sequence goes on along the minus strand of CAZIVV010000136.1, from coordinate 8,889 downwards.
GAGAGGAGGATGCGACTGGGGATCGCCTCCCCCTGTGGTCGCAACACTTATGACTACTGTGGCAGGACAATAAGCAAGAGGCGACACACCGAAATCAGTGCTGATCCCGACGGATACGCCACTGTCAACGAGTTTTTTGATTGGATAGCACCCCTTGGCTCGCTCACCGTAGTAATGCACTGTATCACTCTCCACAGGCCAGAAGCCCGGCTGTACGGTGGTCACCACGTGGCCGTGGAACTGCTTCATCTTCTCGATTTGCTCATCCGTCGGGAAGGCTAGGTGTATCAAAGTATGGATCCCCGAAAGCTTGCCTTTCTCTGCCCGTACCTTCTCCAGAGCGCCCAGTACAGCGCCGACACCCATGTCCCCTTGAACGTGGTAGTGCATATTCATTCCATAATCTTCGACTTTGGCGACAATGGAGTTGATGTCGTGTTCTTTTCCAAGAGAGTCGTCGGCATGTACTTCTTGCAGGCCGTGATTGCCTTGCAAGTTTTTCCAGCTAGTCCAGGCCTCTCCCCCGGCATAAGCGCCATCCACGAAGATCTTGCAACCTACGAAACGGACCAGGTTAGTGTCTTGGCCCAGATACTCGGCAGCTTTGTCCACATCTTTCAGGCTAAAGATCGTGTAGCAGTAATGGATCCGCATGGGGAGCGCGCCTTCCTTTTCCAACTCCACAAATAGGTCCGGCCTCATAAATCTGAGGCCGGGAGCCCCCATGAGATTTACAGCTCCAGTGTAACCGATGGATGCCCATTGCTTGACCATCTCCAGCGTGCATTCCTTGATCCCTTGCGAGTCCATGCGAGAGAAAACTGTGTCCCAAGGCAATGTCATGGCGCTTTCGCGCACCATACCGGTGAGCTTGCCATTTTCAACTATCGCCTTTCCCCCGAGAGGCACAGGGGTTGCCGGGGTAAGCCCTGTCAATTTCATGGTTGCGGTATTCATGACGGCGTTGTGACCGAGCTGATCAACCAGGAAAGTAGGCCTGGGTCCTGTTACTGCGTCAATCTTTGCAAGATCTGCAAGCGACCAATTGTCGTAATCGTGGAGTGAGAAGCCGGCGCCGATCACTACTCCGTTCTCAGGGGTTGTTTTCACTTTCTTTGCCACTGCTTGCGCCATTGACTCGGCATCCTTACAACCCATGAGGTACGCTCCGAGTCCGAAAAATGTCCCAGTCTCCATCAGGTGAACATGGCTGTCGATGAAACCGGGGTATGCCGCTGTGCCTTTGAGATCCACGCTGACCGCATTGGGATGTTCGTCTGGATCCACGTTCCAGCCCACAACATCGCCGTCTTTCACCAGGAGATTTTTTACTTTTTTATCGGCGTCTACGTAGATCGTCCCATTAAAAAACAGGACTGCTCCTTTATCGCCTACTGCGCCTGTGGTATTGAGGAACTCCTTACGGGTAGTGCTCATAGCCGACTCCTTCTCATAGATTGGAAACATGGGTTGATAGCGGGCCGCAATTTAGCCTGCTCACGCATTGCCACGGAGCTATTGCAGGTTCCCTCCGGTTTGGCGATGGGGGGTCGGTTACGTTGGCTGCCCCCAACAGCGTGCTCAGGGGGTGTCCCACACTGGTGATTGCGGGTAGAAAAGTCATCACATTGATGAAGAAGCCCCTTTTATACAGTCTCTAGCATATCTTACCTTCCATCACTCCGTCAACCGGTCTTCCCACCCAAAACCCACCATGCAATTTTGAGGAGTTGTGTTTGTGGGGTTTTTCACGACCGTTGGGTTTGTGATCCTTGTTTTTTCTTGGGTCGATAAAACCCCGAGCCTCTTGCAAAAGTCTTTTTTATAAGGCTAAGAGTTTGTAATAAATGAGCTTCACGGGCAGACCCATGGTATAGTGTTTTTGGAAAAAGACTTTTGCAAGAGGCTCCTAAGAGAGAAAGATAAATTTATCTATGCCTATGATTTTGGAGACAACTGGGAACACCAGATTCTGATAGAAAAGATTTTACCTATTGATGAAAAGGCTCAATATCCAGTTTGTCTTAAAGGAAAACGTTCTTGTCCACCAGAGGATTGTGGAGGTACGTGTGGATATGCTGACATCCTCAATGTTTTAAGTGACTCCAATGACCCAGAGTACGATGACCTTGTTGAATGGATTGGCGGGGGTTATGACTCGGAGTTGTATGATATAGAGAAGACAAATCGGCAGCTAAGAATCTCCCGAAAAGAGTTTTGACTTACTGAGAGCGTTCCCGTTTTTGAATCATTTGGAAAATTGGTAATGCATTTTACAAATATTTATAGCCTCCTTTTATATATTTGAGGCTCAACCAACAACCTTTTTTTCTTGAACTGTCTGAAACAGTACACCAGATCTTAACCCCATAGAACGTCTCTGGCTCATCATGAAGGCCGAGTGGTTCAGCGGTTTCTATGCCAAAACGAAAGATCAACTCATTGGCAGGCTGAGCCAGGCCCTCATGTGGCTCATTGATCGAAAGAACGAAAACACAAAAACTTGCGCCATTCCGACAGAACTTTAGAGAATAGCTATAAATAACATCGTGACTCCATCTGACCAAAGTTTACGTCTGGATGTGAATGCGCTTTAATGTGGTTTCCGTCATTGAGAGTCCATTGTTTTGCAACTGTGTTGCATCAAGGCGGACAAGTTCTCCTGAATCATTTTTTCCTGAGAGCCTGGGCGACAGCTTTAGCCAGAATTGACCCGCTTATGGGTTTTCTTTGCACATCGCTGATTCCTGACCGAGCCAGCAGTTCAGCATCAAGCAAATGACAATATCCCGTGACAAGTATGATTGGGATTCTGGGGCGCAAACGTGACAGTTCCTTGCCCAAGTCCAGGCCAGTCAGCGTGGGCATTGTCAGATCAGTAATTACCAGATCAAAGTAGTCCGGGTCCGATTTGAAGATGTTCAAGGCCTCTGTTGAGCTTGTTGTTGAGGTTACACTATATCCAAGGCCCTCTAATCTATTTCTAATAATGGTGATAAGGGCTTCTTCGTCATCTACAACCAGGATACGTCCGGAGCCTCTTGGGAACGATATTTCTTCCGACTCTTCACCGTCAGCCGAATTGTCTATTGTCGCCGGCAGGTAAATACTGAAGGAAGTTCCTTGCAGAAGGCTACTTTCTACAGTGATAAGTCCTCCATGATTCTTAACTATTCCATGGACTACCGATAGGCCAAGTCCTGTTCCCTCTCCAATCTGCTTGGTTGTAAAGTACGGCTCAAATATATGTCCGATAGCGTCAGGTGGAATCCCGTGACCAGTATCACTGACTGTAAGCCTGACGAACTTCCCGGGGAGTAACTGAGGATGAAGTTGCGTGAATTCGGCATCCACATCCACGTTTTTGAGTTCAACGGAGATTAAACCGGTTTGCCCTTTCATTGAATGTGAGGCATTCACACACAGATTCATCAGGATCTGATGGATTTGGGTGGGATCTCCAACGATATCATGTGTGTCACTGGCAATATCCTGGGATATTTCTATAGTCGTCGGGATGGATGAGCGTAAGAACTTTAATCCTTCTTTAATGATTGTCCGTATGGATATCGTACCCCACTCGGCTTCGCTTCTATGACTAAACTGAAGGATTTGACTTACCATGTCCGTCGCGCGTCTACCAGATCGCATTACATGATCCAGATATTCTGCGATTGAACTGCCAGGAACAACTTCACCTTGGGCCAATTCAGTGTAACCAAGAATTGCGAAGAGGATGTTGTTGAAATCATGGGCTATACCAGCAGCCAGGGCGCCTATTGCTTCCATCTTCTGGGAATGGGCAAGCTGTCTTGAAAGTTCGACAGTTTCAGTCACATCCCTTTTAACAGCCACAAAGTGTTTTATGTTTCCTTCAGAGTTCCTGAGAGGATATATGGTGGAGTCTTCATGAAAAAGTGATCCGTTTTTCTTCTGGTTTATGAACCGACCTTTCCACACCTGACCATTTGTAATCGTCTCCCAGAGACTGGAGTAAAATTCTTCGTCATGATTACCGCTGCTTATGATGCGTGGGTTCTGACCGAGCAGCTCTTCTCCGGGATACCCCGACATTTCCATGAAAGCAGGGTTGACGTATTCAATATTGCCCTTAGTATCTGTAATTACAACGCCTTCTGACCCCTGCTCGATGGCGGTGGCCAGTTTCATGCGCTCCTCCAATGCCTGTTTCACATCAGTTATGTTGCGAGAGATAGTTAGTATGCAGGGCGAGCCCCCAACATCGATAAGCACAGCTGAAACCAGCGCTATAAGCGTGACGCCATCAGGCGTTTGTAAAATGGTCTCAAAATTTTTTATCTTACCCTCATTCGTCAAAGTCATCCAAATCTTCTGAATGTCATGCGGATTCTGAAACAGATCGATATTGAGGGGAGTCTTTCCTAAAACAGTCTCTTTCTGAAAACCCGATATTTCACAAAAACTCCTGTTCACATCAAGAAAGGATAGATCATCAAAATTGTTCAGACAAATTCCATCCGGAGATAAATCGAAGATGGTTCGAAACATTTCCTCGCTGGCCCTGAGGTCTTCCTCGATCCTTTTCCGATCGGAGACATCTACGCTGGCGCCAATGATTCTGGCCACGTTTCTGGACTCATCCATTATTGAGGATCCTTTGGACATTATCCAACGGTAAGATCCATCCTCATGTCTGAGTCTGAATTCCAGCTCAAATCTGGAGGCATCCCGCGTTATCAAATTATCTAGCTGGCGTAAAACTCCAGGTAGATCATCAGGGTGTAATCTGCTCTTCCACTCGTCAGGGCTGTCAGAGATTTCGTGTTCACTATAGCCCAACTGAAGTTTCCATTCCCTGGAATATGACACCCTGTTTTTTGCCACATCCCAATCCCATATGCCTATGTTGGCAGCTTCTATTGCCAAATCGAGCCTGCTCCGAAGGTCGACGATTTGAGACTCTTTTAACCGTTCGATTTCGCGTGATTGTCTCCTTGCCTTTAGAGCTACCTCTATTCGCGCATTGAGTTCCCATTTATTGATGGGGGCTGATACAACATCATCAACATCTCCCCACACTTCTGGAGTTATCCCGTTAATTTCGTGATTTCTGACCACTAATATCACGGGCAAATACAGCGGGGCCTCGCTCAATTTCCTCAGCCTCAGAAGTGACCGTAAGATTCTGAAAAAATAAGCGTCTACGATACAGATATCAAAATCCTTCAGAATCGAAGCCTCATCAACGCCTTCAATTACCGTGAAATTAGACCTCAACGAGTCTTGTAGTAATTTCAGATTCTGCTTGTTATGTTGAAAAATCAGGATGCTGTCCATTTGTTTGTCCAGTTTAAAATTGATTAAAAAAGCTATGTTAACAACACTTGTTTGAGTGTTTCCAAGGAGATGAGAGCTTGAACAGAGCCTCTATTTGATCCAGTCCGGAGTCCCTGTCAAAATTCCGCGCAGGTTTGACAATGGCTGACCTACTTTGATACCGTAACGGGAAATTTCAAATTCCCGTAATGTCTTCTCAAAATTACTCAACCTTTTCTTCAATATCCCTATGGCCTTTCGTAATTCTCCTTCGATCTCAAGGTAACGAAGAAAAATGACATTGTCAGCCAGGTAGCTGATTCCATCACTGGTTATTTGAAAGTCACCAACGACATTAGGAGTTTCAGCTACCAAGAAGGCTGCAACCCCCATGTTCTGGCAATACTTCAACACAGCATGCATTCGGCTGACTACCTCACTTGGTGGTGTAGACATTCGATATCCGGCTATGCTGTCTATCATCACTATGCTGGCCTTTGACTTTTCGACATGTTGTCTGACAACATGTGAGAACTCATCGGGCGCCAGTTGAAGAGGCTCAAGCTTGACGATGTTTAGAGATCCTCTTTCAATCATCTTACGAGCAGGGATGTTAATTGAATCGCATCGTCTGAGCATAACCTCTACTTCTTCTTCAAAAGAATAAACTACCGAATGCTCTCCGCGTCCGGAGGCCTCTTTCATGAACTGGAGGCCGAGGGTGGTTTTTCCAACACCTGACGGGCCTGTAATCATCGTGACGGTACCACGCTCCATCCCTCCATTAGCCAATTCGTCGAGTTCTGGAACTCCGGACGGAATGGTTTCAGCCGTGAAGGGTCTCTCGAACAGTTCTGGCACAAGACGAGGAAATATATGAATGCCTGAACTCTTCAGTGTCATTGAATGAAGACCACTCTTGAATTCCGATCCCCTGGATTTCTTAACCACAATCGATCTGCCCCGATGCGTCATGTTTTTCAGTTCAATGATTCCATCGGCCATGAATTGAAGATCTTCGTCAGGAGCCTGCGGACTGGATTCAGAAGTGAAAACAACCGTAGCGTTTTGATCACTCAGGTACCGGAGAAATGAAGCGACCTGCTTTCGATAGTGAAATACATCCGATGACAGATATCGGTACTGGATCAGCGGATCCACCAAAACACGATGCGGTCTGATTCTGCTGACGGCTTCCTTCAGGATATGGGTCAACGATTCCGTCTCAACCTCATTTGGAGCAAAAATGTCGTAAATCTTGGATTCTGCAAAAAAATCAGATGTCACACTGAGATCAAGGAAATCACATCCTGCAAGGTCGAGTCCCAATTTCCCGGCATTCTTCCTGATGTTGTCCTCACTTTCCTCGAAACTGACGTATAGCGCCCTTTCACCCTGGACTACTCCAGCGACGAGGAAATGCAGTCCCACCAAAGTCTTACCACTTCCCGGTCCACCCCTGAGCAAGTAAGTCTGGCCGCGGATGAGTCCCCCGCACAGGATCTCATCCAATCCCTCTATTCCAGCCGATATTTTGTCATTCTCAAGATGCCTCTCCATTGTCAAGGATCCTCCTTTGATATTTTCCATTAAATTTACAAGGTATGCTTACATTACAGGCCTATCTTACTTACAGCTAACATGCATATCCAGCGGATAAAACAGCAACAGACTAGCAATTAATGTGCCAGAAACCCAGATAACCTTGTCCACGGCGACATGCGACTTCTCGGGTCACTGAGACGATGATTTTTCACGGGATCAACTTGATGAAGAAAGCCAAAAGTGTCGTAACATCAAGACACCCAAAAGCAAAACTGCTTTAAATATTTCATAAAACCGGTTGATTGATGTGTCGTGGTATTAGGACAGTCTGGTTTAAAAAACCACACAGGGCCCTAGAAATACATCATGATGATGCAGCCTTCATCTACGTCACACAATTATCTTCACACAAATTTCTTCAACAATGGAAATGCCTGCATTATCCATCCTTACTGCTTTAACGCCTTTTGTAACCGTCCACCGGAAAGCTCATCTGAGAAGGTCGTAAGTGAATCAAGGCTCCTCATAATCATTCCTGAAGATGAGATGGAGCGACTTTTGCCTGAGGCCTTTCGTTTGTAGATAATTTATTGGAGACTGTCTCGACAGAATACTGCCCTGGTACGTTATAATGTGGAAAATTTGAGATCGGTTACAGTGCAAAAACACTCAATGACGCCTTGCTAAGATTTGGCAGGATTCCTTACGGGAGCTTCAAGGCTACATTTTCAGCTACCTGAGGCTCAATTCAGATTGCTTGCATGAAATGGAAGGAAGACTCCCATGTTTATTCGAAACGAGTTTTCCCAACAGAATCGGCAGCAAACAGGCTTACGGAACTGCTAGATAACCTTGAAAACTTCAGTAGTGAATTTTTCGGGTTGCAGAGCTTCCAACAGCCGTTCATAATGAGCCGCCGGATACTGGACAACAGACTTTACTGCAAACAATGAAAATCGCCTTGGTGTTCTTTCAACGACCTGAAACAATTCGTAAAGGACAAACGGGGACAGGCCTAACGGAGTGAATAATGGAACAGACATGGTATGTAGCCATGATATGGATAGCACTGGCTTTGCTCGCCAGTGTCATATCAATTCGCACTTCAATATCCGTGGCTCTTGTCGAAATTTTTGTAGGCGTTTTGGGAGGAAATTTTCTTGGCCTGGATCCAAATAACGAATGGATTGGTTTTCTGGCTGGATTCGGAGCCATTCTTCTGACCTTTCTGGCTGGCGCCGAAATAGAGCCGGTTGTGCTGCGTAAGTACGCCAGGGAAAGTATCGCCATTGGCTTTTTTAGCTTTCTTTTTCCGTTTCTCGCAGCTATGTCCTACGCCTATTACATTGCAGGATGGACGGCGGACGCATCAAAAATATGCGGGATAGCCCTTTCCACAACCTCCGTTGCAGTTGTCTACGCGGTAATGGTGGAGACTGGTTTAAATAAGACCGAATTAGGCAAAATCATACTTGCGGCCTGTTTTGTCACTGATCTTGGAACCGTACTGGCGCTGGGCATCCTTTTTGCCAATTACAACATCTGGCTTGCGATATTCGCGGCCATTACAGTCACAGCGCTTTTCATCACCCCCCGGTTTGTCAGATGGTTTTTCAGTACTTTTAACGGTCACGTCAGCGAACCTGAAATCAAGCTTATTTTTGTGATGCTATTCGGTTTGGGATGGCTTGCAACACGTGCCAACAGTGAAGCTGTTCTTCCAGCATACCTGTTAGGCATAGTGGTTGCAGGAATTTTTCAGGAACAAAGGGAAATGGTAAGACATCTTCGCACCGCAGCATTTGCCTTCCTTACACCTTTTTATTTCCTGAAGGCCGGCACAATTGTCTCGATTCCGGCTATTTGGACAGGCTTGGGTTTGATTGTCGCGCTCCTGTCCGTGAAGGTAGCAGCAAAATTCGCAGGTGTTTATCCGTTAACATCATTATTTAGGTTTACTCGCAGAACGGGCATGTATACAACCCTTCTCATGAGCACTGGTCTGACCTTTGGCAGTATCTCTGCCTTATTTGGTTACAGCAGGGG
>CAZIVV010000135.1:0-2309 GCA_964542775.1 uncultured Desulfomonile sp. | reverse complement strand
AGTGGGCCAGAAGCGGCAGGAAAGCCGGTTCAAGTTGACTGTTCCTGCACCTGGAAACGACTTCTTTGAGTTCAGTTATGGAGTCAGGAATTTCCAGACCCCTGCAGGTCGCTATGTCAAAACTGAAACTTCTTATACAGGCAGCAATAGACTTCATAGCGTCGGCAGACTCATCCGGCCCCTTTTTGATTTTCTTTATTGCCCTGGCCTTCCTGTCAGCCAGCGCAAAAACCTTAGAGCCATCGCCCGATTCAAGAAATCTTTCAATGGCTACTGACCAGTCAAGCAGCTCGTCGAATGCTGAAAGGTCAAAGATCGGGACTATCCTCTCCTCCAGAGGCATGTTTCTCACTTCAGAAAGGTTCCCCAGTGACTCCATTGCGCCATAACAGATACCTTTCAGGGTAACGTTGCGTACCACCTTGGCATAGTTCAGAATGACCATCACCAGCATCGGAATCGAACGGAAAGAATGTGTTATGTCAAAGACTACTTCATCCGATTTTTTTAGCTCACCGAATATGAGGTTGAAAATGGCCCATATCTCCTCAATTGTCTTTCCCTCCGGTATCATGATGTTCCTGATTGAGGGCTTTAAAGAGAGGGCTTCCAGGCGTGACTTCAAACCCTGCTGAATTATGGTAGATTTTTCCGGCCCGGAGGTTTGGCCGTCATCCAGCCAGTTGCGCTTGTGCGCTTCGTGCGTGGTAAAAATGACAATTCTGTCCCTTTCTGACCAGTTGGCGCAGTTCATGATGGCAGTGGCTTCCTGCACAAATCTGGTTGAGCATTTTACGTCGTGTTCGCCTTGTGTATAGACACATTCAACATAATCGGTAGTCCCCAGAACCGAAATGAAAACCTTTGACATGTTATTCTCCGTATTTCCTGTACATGACGTGTCTGAACCTGTGCGTCATGAAGACAGATCCGTCAGGCGACGCAGTCTGTGTAGCTTCCCGGACCGTCGTGGAGTAAACTGGAATAAAACCGTTCCTCAGCGCAAAGTCCGCCATTAGATAACAGGCCCCGAAGTCGCCCTGTATAAGAACACAGTCACCCTTCGCAAAGTTATCGGTCAGCCATCGCGCTACCGGCAACAGGTAATTTTTAAGAGCGCCCTGACCGGGAGGGATGTCTGCCCATATATTGGCCACATCTTCCGGCATGGATTCTATTTTTTCCACACCAAGACTATTAAACGCATCCTTCACTTGGTCCTGCGTGAACTCATGATTAAAAATTAACGCCAGTTTTCGACCCATTTTAATTGGTTCCGTATGCCAAATAAATTTAGGGCCCCACATCAACAGTCAGTGGGGCCTCAATTATGATGGACGTCTGATCAGACAGGCTCGATTTTCAATATCCTGTAAGAACTGTTGACAATGACATTTGCTTTCGAGACCTTTTTCTTTTGGACTACAGTTTTTTGCAGCGATTCAGGGATCAGGTCAGTTCCGCCAGCAAAAGCCTTTTTGGTTCCCAGTGTCGCTACCACCTGCCGCCGGCCGGGATCCCATGACAAAACGGCTCCATTCCATACCTCGTCTACGGGAGCCTTTGGGACGCTTTTGGGCTGAACATGGACGGCGGATTTTCCCTCGTGGTCAGACAGTATGGAAGCCTTTGTTTCTTCAAAACTCTTTCGCCATGCAGACTCGATCTCGTCCATTTCCGTCAGCTTGCCTTTTGAAGCCTCGACAAGTTCGACCCATCCGAAAGGTTCGAAACTTTGTTGAGGACGTCTCTTTTCATAGGATGACGCCAGCCAGACCGTAGTGGCGGTTGTGCCGTAAGCGGGCTTCTCTCCTTTTCCCTTCATTATTTTTATATTTCGAAACTTTTCTATTGTAAGGGATGTGGCCCCGGAATGTCTACCTATCCTCAACATCAATGTATTTGCGTCAGCATTGACGTTAGACTGCACATTTATCCGGCGCAGCGTATCTTCCTCGTGTTTCCTCTCTTTTCCAAAGAATTTATTTGCGCTCGAAAAAAGCGTGTCTGACTCCAGGGTTTTAGAGACCTGACCGTGTTTAAGCGGAAACTCTATGGAAAGTGTTCCTTTGAATATAGATCCCGGAGGGATGACCTCCAGTATTTGATAGGGTCCTCTTGCATCAAACTGAGATGTCTTTTTCTTCTCATTTATTGCATAGACTACCCTAGTCTCAACAGCGCCTACGGGCATGAAATCGGATATTTTCAGAAACCGGAAGGGATCGCTGCTGAATGAGCCACCCATCAGATTCTTTTCCAAATCACCGGCATGTCTGGGATTCTGTTCTGGAGCCCCTGAACCAGCC
>CAZIVV010000134.1:0-5380 GCA_964542775.1 uncultured Desulfomonile sp. | reverse complement strand
TTGATGTGGAAGGCCGGATGACTTTTGTCAACCCCGCAGCTTGTCGTATGCTGGGATACTCGCCCGATGATTTCGGGCAGAATGAGCTCTGCAGTCTGATACACTATGCATACGAAGATGGCTCCCCATATTCCGTCAAGGACTGTCCCCTTCACCAGTCCATTTCAACGGGAACAACAACCCAGTTAGATGGTGAAGTGTTCTGGCGAAAAGACGGCACAAGTTTTCCAGTGGCCTATTCCAGCAACCCCGTGCATAAGGACGGCTCCCTCGTAGGGTCTGTGATAGCCTTTTGGGATATAACGGCCCGAAAGCTTGCCGAGGAACAAGTGCGTCGCGCCCGCGAAATAGCCGAAGAAGCGACGAAAGCTAAGTCTGATTTTCTGGCCAACATGAGTCACGAAATCAGAACCCCTATGAATGCTGTCATCGGTATGGCGCACCTGGCTCTTCAGACCGAATTGACACCCAAGCAGGCGGACTATCTGACCAAGATACAACGATCAGCCAACTCACTTCTCGGGATCATCAACGACATTCTGGATTTTTCCAAGATCGAAGCCGGCAAGATGAAGATGGAATCCACGGATTTCAGCCTGGACGAAGTCCTGGACAATGTGTCCACTGTGGTGGGTGTAAAAGCGCACGAGAAGGATTTAGAATTTCTGATAGAGATTCAACCCGATGTTCCATTGGCGCTCGTCGGGGATCCTTTGAGACTCGGTCAGATTTTAATCAATCTTTGCAATAACGCTGTGAAGTTTACTCAGAAGGGTAAGATCGTCGTTACTACCAGGCTGCTTGAAAAAGGTTCACAAGCGGTCACTCTCAAGTTTTCTGTCCTAGACACCGGGATTGGTTTAACACAGGAGCAGCAGGACAAACTCTTCAATGCTTTCAGCCAGGCAGACACATCCACGACCAGGAAATACGGTGGCACAGGTTTGGGTCTCACCATATGCAAACGCCTTGTCCATTTGATGGGAGGAGAAATCTGGGTCGAGAGCCAATCCGGTAAAGGAAGCGACTTCATTTTTACTGCAAAATTCGGTCTGGCCAGAAAGATCTCAAGAAAGAGCCTCCAGCCATCATCAGGACTCAAAGGAATGAGAGTCCTGGTGATTGACGACAATGCATCATCAAGGGAAATTCTGCAAACATTGCTTGAGACCATGAGCTTTGAGGTAAGCGTCGTAGCCTCTGCTGAAGAGGGAATTGCGGAATTGGAGAGAGAAGCCGAGGCCAATCCTTATCAGCTCATAGTGATGGACTGGAAAATGCCGGGTATGGACGGTATCAAGGCTTCTGAACTGATCAAGCAGCATCCCGATCTGCCTCACAAGCCCAAGATCATTATTGTGACGGCCTATGGTCGTGAAGAGGTCATGCAAAAATCCCGGAAAATCGGTTTGGACGGTTTTCTCCTGAAGCCGGTGGGGCAATCCGTGCTTTTCGACGCTATCATGGCTGCCTTCACGTATGATTCAGCGTCGGGCAAGACGATCGCGTCGCCGAAGGTTGATCGAGCTGGCGAGCTGAAAAACCTTCAAGGGGCCAGGGTGCTTGTTGCAGAGGATAACGAGATCAACCAGCAAGTGGCCAAGGAAATGCTGGAACAGGCAGGATTTGTCGTTGAGATAGCCAACGATGGGAGACAGGCCGTGGAAATGGTTAAGACGGGAAACTTCGAACTTGTTCTCATGGACATACAGATGCCCGTCTTGGGAGGATTCGAAGCTACACGCCAGATCAGGAAAGATCAACGGTTCAAAGATCTGCCAATTATTGCCATGACAGCCCACGCCATGGTCGGCGACTATGAGAAGAGTCTTGAAGCTGGCATGAATGATCATGTGACAAAGCCAATCGATCCTGATCTGTTACTGACCACTCTGATGAGATGGCTCCAACCTGTTGAACGCATGGCGTTCACAGCCGATGCGATGGATGATGACACGGAAGCAGGCGACGTTTTACCGTCTGCAATCCCAGGGATTGTGCTGGCCTCTGGTTTGCGCAGAGTTGGAGGGAACAGAAAGCTTTACGTAAAACTCCTCACGAAATTCAGAGAGAGCCAGGAGACCTCCTTCGAAAAGATAACAGAGGCGCTTCGATCCGGAGATGCAATGACAGCAACCAGACTAGCTCACACCGTCAAGGGTGTTTCAGGAAATCTTGGAGCGGAGGATCTCTACCGTGTTGCAGCCGATTTGGAAAACGCCATAAGGGACGAGGCTGACAATCTGGGTAAGCTGCTGGCAGAGTTCAGTCACCAACTGAAAGTGGTCGTAGGTGGCATAGCAGAGTTCGAGCAAAGCCGGATAACTTCTCCAATCCGACATGAAATCATGCCAAGAGTTCAGATAGATGTTGAAGCTGTCAAACCTCTGCTCCAGGAAATTGCTCAACTCCTGGAAAGCGACCTGATTGAGGCCATGAACCGTCTGGAAGCCTTGAAGCAACATCTAATGAATTCATCGGTTCGTGAAGACTTTCAACGGCTGGAAAAACAGGTTGAAGGCTTTGATACAGACAGCGCCATGAATAGTGTGCAGACTATCGCTCAGAAGTTGGATATCCAGCTTTAGGAAAGAAGTAAATTTGTGGAAGTCACTCGAAAACCCAAAGTGTTAATAGTCGATGACACTCCCGAAAACATCCAGATTCTCATGGAGGTGTTGAAGGATCAGTACACCATTGTAGCGGCGCTCACCGGGGAGAAGGCCATTAAACTAGCACTGACTGAACCTCTGCCGGATCTCATTCTCCTCGATATCATGATGCCAGAAATGGATGGCTACGAGGTATGCCGCAGGCTTAAATCCGAGGAGTCAACTCAAAATATACCAGTCATTTTTGTTACCGCGAAATCTGAGGTAGAAGACGAAACATTGGGTTTTGAACTGGGCGCTGTTGACTATATTACGAAGCCGTTCAGCATTCCTGTGGTCAAAGCGAGGGTCAAGGCTCACCTGGAGTTGAAGAGGTTACGGGACCTCGAAGTGACTCAACGAGCAAAACTGGAGAGTGTACTGATAAACCTTAACAATGAACTCGGAGAGGCGGCAGATTACGTAAAGTCTATCTTGCCTCAGCCAGTTACTGGGGGCCCGATCAAGGCAGACTGGCGCTTCATTCCGTCTGCGGCTCTCGGTGGGGACGCTCTTGGGTATCATTGGCTGGATGAAGATTCGTTCGCCATATACCTTCTTGATGTATGCGGACACGGAGTGGGGGCAGCGCTTCATTCAGTGTCCGTGCTGAATGTTCTACGTTCCGGGAATCTTTCTAACACAGATTTCAGGAGGCCGGATCAAGTTCTTGCCGGACTCAACAAGGTTTTCCCCATGGAATGTCACAGTGACATGTATTTTACTATCTGGTACGGAGTATATAATCGAAAGTCTCGCCTTCTGACATACTCAAGTGGGGGGCATCCGGCAGCGCTCCTGATTGAGCGGGTTTCTCGAGAAACACCAGGAGTTCAGGAATTGTGGACGGAAAACCTCATTATAGGTGTGGGTCCCACTGATTTTAAGGTTGATGAGGTTGAAATCAAGCCAGAGGCAAGACTCTGTGTCTTTAGCGATGGTGTATATGAGATCATGGATGAAAATGGAGCCTATTGGGGATTTGAGGGTCTCAAGGATTATCTTGAGAATTCAGCCGCTATGGACAATTCCACCATGGACAATTTGTGGAAACACGTACAGCAGGTCGCTTGTTCAGAGAGCCTTGAAGATGATTTCTCCGTCCTTGAGATAAAGATTTTCTGAGCCAACGATCCAGGGCGCTCTACCGGCTGCATATTACCTGACTTTCCGGCATCTCGGATTTAATCTCATGTTTTTTCGAGATAAGAACACTGCCCTGACTCTAAACGGACGTAGACATTAAGGAGACTCCAGGATGGTCGAGACTGACAAAAAATCAAAGGTTCTTATTGTGGATGATACTCCGGAAAACATTCAGATCCTCATGGGAACATTGAAAGACCAATACGCCATAGTGGCGGCCATCAATGGGGAGAAGGCTCTAAGAATCGCATTAACGGATCCCAGGCCCGATCTCATTCTTCTCGACATCATGATGCCTGGGATGGACGGCTTCCAGGTCTGCTCCCGTCTTAAATCTGAACCAAAGACTCGAGACATCCCTGTCATCTTTCTGTCTGCCTTGGACGACACTAGCAGTAAATTAAAGGGGTTCGCTGCCGGGGCTGTGGACTACATCTCCAAGCCTTTTCAACCTGAGGAAGTTCAAGTCAGAGTGAACACGCATGTGACCATTAGCCGCCTGGAAAAGAGCCTCGCCGAAAAGAATGCTGAGTTGAGTCTTTACAACGAAACTCTTGAGAAAAGGGTAAAACAACGAACTGCAGAATTGTCCTCCCTCAACGTCATGTATGAAAGATTAGTTACTCGTGAGTTCATTGATTTACTCGAGAAGGGAAGTATCCTCGAGATCAATCTGGGTGACCAGATTAGCAGAAAAATGACAGTCATGTTTGCGGATATACGTAGATGGACAACCCTTCTGGAAAAGATGAGTCCCCGGGAAGCTTTTAGCTTTATCAACGCCTATCTCAGGCGAGTCAGCCCAATAATAAAAGACTGCAACGGATTCATAGATCAATATTACGGAGATGGCATAATGGCCCTTTTCCCCGGCGCTCCGGATGATGCGGTAAAGGCGGCGATTATGATGCAAGCGGCAGTATCCTCTTACAATAGGGAACGTGAAAAAGATGGGTTTGAAGCCATCGAAATTGGAATAGGGCTGCACTGTGACAATCTGATGTTGGGTGTAATAGGAAGTGAAGATCGCATGCAGGGAGCAGTGGTGGCCGACGCAGTGAACCTTGCCGCAAGAATTGAGGGTCTAAACAGAATGTACGGATCTTTTATCAGTTTGAGCGAAGAGACTCTCAATGGGATGGAAGCGTCTGATCGCTACAGGTATCGTTTCATGGACAAGGTTGTGGTAAAAGGAAGAGAATATCCCGTGACTGTTTACGAAATTTTTGAAGGTGATCCTGTCGGTCTTGCTCAACATAAAGAGAATACGAAACCTGCGTTTGAAAGCGCCGTTCGGCTATATTACGGAAAGAAATTTTCGGAAGCCAGCGTCCATTTTAACCAGGTGTTGGAGAACAATCCCGCTGATCTGGCTGCCAGGATCTATCTGAAACGCTGCGCCAACTACATGGTAAATGGAGTTCCTCCCAACTGGACAGGCGTGGAAACACTTTTTGAGAAATAGGAAGCCATTTGATTCCAACTTTTTAGTTTGGCCACAACATTTCGATCTGTTGTTTCAACTACACCAACCAGGGGATCAACCTGGTTGATTGATACGGTCTGAAAATCAACTTTAACGG
>CAZIVV010000133.1:0-10674 GCA_964542775.1 uncultured Desulfomonile sp. | reverse complement strand
GCCAAAACGAAAGATCAACTCATTGACAGGCTGAGCCAGGCCCTCATGTGGCTCATTGATCGAAAGAGCGAAAACAGAAAAACTTGCGCCATTCCGACAGAACTTTAGAGAACGGCTATAACTCCTATGACATTGAACGCTCCCAATCTTTTCATTGACGTACATTTTCCCGATGACATATAAGAACTCTATTCCTCTTCAAGATCTTGTCACTGTTAAATATTCTTTTGACGTTCATTGGCCATTTACCTACTATCGGAGGTTTGAACATGACCAAATATGTGGTAGCTCGCCTTGAGCGTAATCCCGATCCTGGTTTATACAAACTGAAAATCTATCCGCAGGGTTCCGGCCGTTTCAACATTGGATATGGCATCGAACACCGCGTCGTGTCATACCCTTGGCAGGACAATGTAGAACGGTCTGGTGCGCCTAACGGTCTTACCTTGACTGAAACCCTTTTTACATTCCATCTATTCATCGTGTGGAGTTTTGGACACGTCTTTAAATTCGCATTGGAGTGCGGGGACGATATCTATTACGACCATGAAGGCAACGCCATGTGTATAACCGATTTACACATCGAAGATGAAGAAGGACGCATAATTAAAAGGTATGTGTAGAATTGATCTTCAACTTACGTTTCGTGTGGTGATGAGATATTTGGACCTAAATGGCTTTTAAAAGATGACCAAATAAATGACTAGAGCCAAGTAATCCGGAAAAAAAGGTAACATTTTTTGATAGTATAGTAGTTAACAAGAGACAATAGCAATTGCAACATACTGAAATGACGACTGTAAACAGAGGTGGGTAGTCAAGATGGTCAGACTTAAAATCCCTTGAGGCTTGTCCTCGTGACAGGGGAACACTGCTGGTAATGATTTTTGTATGTTTCAGAATTATCACATTATCGGAAAATCTTCCGAAATAGAAGAGTCCATTTCGCCTTGTATTGCCAATTAGTTTGACAGGCCATCACTGGAAAAATTTTGTTCCCATTTTGTTCCCGCTTTTTGGGACTAATAGGGAACAAATGGGACTAAAGCGGACTAATCAGCATTGAAATCATTAGGGTTCTCAGGCAGATCGTTTTGTTTAAAGAGCGGGTAGTCGCCCTGTCACGCCGGAGGTCGCGAGTTCGAGTCTCGTCGCTCCCGCCACAAATTTCCTGTAAAAACATTTGAACAGAATCTTGGGCTCTAGCAGTAATCACGCGAATTCTTCAATTTAAGCGCGTGTTTTGAGAAATCTGTTTTCCCACCCATTTGTGATCTCACTTTTTCCCCAAGAATTGTCACCATAAAATCGTCTGGACGATGGAAATGTTTCGCTAGAAACAGAGATTTCCTAAGTGTTTTTGATCGTGGCAAACCGACATGAATTATTCACTGTCCTCAACATGAGGGTTTTGGCAAGTCTGAATTAGAGTCAGGTTTAAATCACGCAAAATGACTTACCAGGGGCTCGTCTGTTGATTTCACCCTGGCTCAATTTTGCTCGAATCCAATATCTAATTTATTTTCGACATGTTTATTCTTTGAATTGTTGTCTGGATCATGGATCAGTGATGGCTAGAGCCGCATAAGGCAAAAGTCACAGTAATATGGAAAGATTCTGCGCGTGACACGTTGGCGGCCTTTCAAAAAGAAGCGCCTCCTGAGTCAATCAAAACAGCTACCTGACATACCGGAATCTTGAATGAAAACAACTGCGGAAGGCCGGGCGCTGGCCCCCAAAAAACTTATTTTGAGAAGCTGCACGTTAGATTACTGACTGGATGAAACGGGTGACAGATGCTATACTCATTACGATCTTTACATTCGGCATGTCCTGTGCCCAGATCATGGACATTTATGAGATTCCTGTTGAAAAACTTCCGTTAACACTCTGCTCAAACGATGCCCTCGTGAAAATTGATACGATGGGTTTCAAACGATTAACCGACCAGGTATTTTTGTGCTCCCCAAAACCTCTGAATTAGTGTCACAGGAGATCCGAGGACAAATCGAACTGGAAAAAGACTTCTCTACTCTGTTGAACCATCAGGCCAGTCCAGGTCCTGAAACTGATCTCAAATGATGTAGCCAAAGTGAAATTTGAAGGCAAGACAATCTATTAGTGGACATAGGATCTTGAAAGTCAGCTCGATTTTACTGACATGAAGGATTCCGGTAACTAACGGGTCAGATTCCTGCCCGACAGCATATCATACTTACGGTTCCGCTGGCGTAGCACGCTTGAACCCTTGCCCCACTCAAGTTTTGTCCGCCCTTAGTATCGAGAAGGGCTGCGTAAGCAAAAAACATTGTAAGAAGCACTATCAGAGTGACCATTGACGACGGACTCTATAAAGAAGGAGACTCCTCATGAAAGAAACGAAGTCGCCAAGCGATAACGCATCCGCCAACACAGCATCGGGCAACAGTTCACCTGAACTCAAAGGCGAAAACCCGATCAAACATTTCCATGAAAAGGGAAAAATGCCTTCGAAGTTTACCATAGAACTTCAGCAAAGGCTTCGCAAATCTCTTCCATTTGAGGACCAGCGGGACTTTGAAGAGAGCAGGAAAGGGTTCATTGCCAAGCCACCCTACAAACAGATCAAAGCAGAGGCGGGACATGTAGCCTGGGACATGGGCAGTTACGAATTTCTTCTTCAAGGTGACGACTTTGACTCCATTCATCCTTCTTTGCAGAGACAGGCTATCCTGAACATGTCCTACGGCCTGTACGAAGTTTTGCCGGACAAAATTTTTCAGGTGCGCGGCTTTGACCTCGCCAACATGACCTTCATCAAGGGTGATACAGGCTGGATAGTGTTCGATACGCTAACCACCAAAGAGACTGCCGAAGCGGCGCTTGCTCTAATCAACGAGAAACTGGGGCAGCGCCCTGTTGTAGCTGTAGTATACTCGCATTCCCATGTGGATCATTACGGAGGCATTCGAGGCACTGTCAATGAGCAGGATGTATTGAGTGGCAAGGTATCGATCATAGCCCCGATAGGATTCATGGAACACGCCGTTTCCGAGAATGTCCATGCCGGTAACGCAATGAACCGGCGCCTGTTTTACCAGTATGGAGCGCTCCTGCCCAGAAGCCCGTTCGGTCATGTCGACCAGGCTATTGGCAAGGGTGTTGCTCTGGCGAATATTGGCCTGATTCCGCCTAACCGGATAATCGAGAAAGACATTGAGGAAGTGACGATCGATGGGGTGACAATGGTGTTCCAAAATACACCTGGCACAGAGGCCCCTGCGGAGATGAACACGTGGTTTCCCGAATTAAAGGCTTTCTGGGCTGCCGAGAATATCACAGGGACGGTTCACAACATTTACACGCTGCGCGGCGCCTTGATTCGTGATCCGCTGTTGTGGTCCAAGAAAATCAATGAAGCGCTTTATCTGTTTGGCCAGGAAGCTGAGGTGATGTTCTCGTCACACAATTGGCCACGCTGGGGAAATGCCCGAATCCAGGAAGTTATGCGAACGCAGCGTGACATATATGCCAACCTAAATAATGATGTTCTTCACCTTGCCAATAAGGGCGTGACCATCAACGAGGTGCATAATTGTTATAAGCCCCCGAAAAGTTTGCAGCAACAGTGGGCGGCTCACAGTTATCATGGTTCTGAAGAACACAACAGCCGTGCGGTCATCAACCGCTATCTCGGTTATTGGGACTGCAATCCTGCCACGTTGATCCCGCTTTCGCCACGCGACTCAGCTCCTCTGTACGTTGAAATGATGGGAGGGGCCAACAAGATTATTGCTAAAGGAAAAGAGCTGTATGACCGAGGGGATTACAGGCTCGCTCAGGAGATCCTGAACAAGCTTATCTACGCTGAACCGGCCAACCAGGAGGCCAAGGATCTTCTGGCTGATGTATTCGAGCAGATCGGGTATCAGAAGGAGAGCACCAGCCTGCGAAACAGTTTTCTGGCAGCCGCATACGAATTGAGGTCAGGCATTCCCAGTCTTCCGACGAAGTCTTCGGGAGCGGACACCATTCGGGCAATTTCCACCGATCTCTGGCTCGATTTATTGGGGATTATGACCGACAGCCAGAAGGCGGAAGGCATAGAATTCATTATCAACCTGGTTCATCCTGACATCGATGAAAAGTACGTCGTTGAAATGAGTAATGCCACTCTCACAAGCCTAAAAGGCTTTCAGGCCAAAAATCCAGATCTTACTCTAGTGATTAATCGCTCAGATCTTGAAACTGTTATGCTCGGCAATGCCTCACTCGAGGATCAGGTCAAAGCGGGTAAAGCAATACTGGAGGGAAACCCGGAGCCTTTGAGGCAATTGATGAGCCTTGTGGTTGAATTTACACCCGACTTCGAGATCATGCCGGGAACCAACTGCAAATAGTCATAAGTCGGAGACCATCTCCCTTTAGCGAAAGGACTCCTGAAACAGATTCAGCCTGCTCGAAATCATGCAGGGCAGGACCTGGACTGCAACGAGCAGGGCCAGGAGTTCTGGGAAGCGGCCAAATCCAGGGCTGAGGATTACAGATATGGGCAACCCCATTTTACTCATACTGGTAACAGTGACCATTTTTAGCCTCATGCTGTCCATTGGGGTTAGCCATTCTTTTCAGGAGCTTACATTCCTTTGGCGTCGGCCCAGGTTACTGCTCCGCTCGCTTCTTGCCGTCATCGTACTGGTTCCCGCAAGCGTGGGCTTGCTGTTGTGGGTGTTTGAATTACCAGGCGCAGTGGCCACTGGAATTGCTATTTTGGCCTCAGCGCCTGGAGCTCCGCTCACCTACAAGAGATCACAGATGGCGGGTGGCGACCCTGTTTATACCGCCAGCCTTCAGTTAACACTGGCTTTGATGGCAGTCATGATTACACCGCTCATCCTGTCTATTTTTGGCGCCCTGTTTGAATTGGACGCTGTTTGGGTGAGCCCCTTTAAGGTGGCCAGACAAGTAGCTGTGGTCACATTCCTGCCGGTGATCGCTGGTCTGCTTGTCCAGGGCTTTGCTCCGAAGATCGCTAATGTGATTCTTAAACCTGTGCGGATGCTTTCCAATATTCTTTTTGTGGCGCTTGTAGCCATACTGATAATGGCGCCTGTTTTTTCCCCTGAAATTGGGATGGCTCTGCATGCGGATGGGCGACCTGCTGTAGTAATTGGAATTATGGCGTTGATTTCCCTTGCCATCGGCCACCTGTTGGGCGGCCCGTTTCCCAGGTACCGTTCATCCCTCGCTATCTCCTGCATCGCACGCAATGTGGGGCTCGCCCTGTACATCTCAGGACTATCGGATGAGGGGCAGAGCCTGATTGCAACGATCTTGACTTACATGTTATTGGGAGCGCTCCTGGCAGCGCCTTACTCAGTCTGGAGGAAGTGGCAAATTCGGGAGTCATAAAAACGCCAGAGAGCAAAAGGTTGTGTTGCAAGAGTTTTATATTGAGATTAAACAGATCCAAAACGCTCATACTTTTTGCTCAGGATATAACTGGACTTGAGCGCACATAACTAATGTTCTATGCCCGCAATAGTGGGGGAAGAGGAGATGGAATTTT
Organism: uncultured Desulfomonile sp.; assembly: GCA_964542775.1. Taxonomy (GTDB): domain Bacteria; phylum Desulfobacterota; class Desulfomonilia; order Desulfomonilales; family Desulfomonilaceae; genus CAITZA01. The sequence continues at coordinate 5,126 of CAZIVV010000133.1, read as the reverse complement.
TCAAAAAATATGGCTAGTAAGAACGAGATTGATAGTTACATGTCAGATTGGGGCCATGCTTTCCAACTTTTTTTGTAATCTTTGCGGATTATGAACCGTTTCATTAATGAGTCCATCCAGTCTCTAAACTCTTGATCCGCAGTCTCAAATGAAGTAACTGTAATCATGAGACGTCCTAGTTGTCTGATTTTTGTTTGTCTATATTCTGATAGGGCTCCGGACGTCCCTGAGATAGGCTATTATACTGTTTTGTTTGACCTTTTGCCTCTTTTCTCAACTCCCAAAACTGAGATTATAAAAACAGACATTTGAGAGAGGACGCACATGAGTGGCAATGAAATCATAATAGAGAAGGCTGACAATATTAACGTGCTGAGGTTCAACAGGCCTCTGCTTCATAATGCTCTCAACACTGCCATGCTCAGGCAACTCGAAAAAGCCCTTGATCAGGTTGAAAGAGACCAGGAAGCCCGGGTCCTTATTTTTACAGGTTCTGGAAACAAGTCCTTCATTTCCGGGTCTGATGTTAAGGAACTTAGAGGGCGAAACCAGTTAGCCGCAGAAGAAACCTCAATTGAAAGACAGGCCATTCTTAACAGGATAGAAAATTTTCATTTACCGTCAATTGCAGCAATCAACGGCTATGCGTTGGGATTTGGCTGTGAGCTGGCCATTGCCTGCACTTTGAGGATTGCGTCAGAAAATGCTTCGCTGGGACAGATCGAAATTAATCTCGGTATAATACCAGGCGCTGGAGCAACCCAGAGGCTTCCCCGGCTGATTGGAAAGTCAAAGGCTTTCGAACTAATTCTGATGGGGAAAATAATCTCATCTGAAGAAGCTTTAAGGATCGGGTTGGTGAACAAGGTTGTTCCACATGAATCTCTGATGGAAGCCAGCCAGCAGTGGGCTGTGAACCTCGCGGAAAAGAGTCCTGTAGCCATAAAAAACGCATTGCTGGCCATTAATCAGGGGATGAACACAGACTTGGCCACAGGGCTAAAAATTGAAAGCCGCTGCGTAGGAGCCTGTTTTGCCTCTTCAGATAGCCAGGAGGGTTTCCAGGCATTCATGGAGAAAAGAAAGCCCAGATTTGGGGGGAAGTGAAATTCTGCCCACCAACATTACTGATCGCTGAAAACGTGTGTCACTAAGGACGACAACAAGTGGCATGAGTCAAATGGTCAGTTCCAATAGCCTGATAATTGAGATGATCGGCCGTCTTGGATCCTTTCGATGGCTTTAAGTTTGTTCAATGTTCAGTCATAACGCACATGAGCCTATATACCTGTAAAACATATTTTGTTAAACAATCGGGAACTCGGAAAAATTAGCACGGAGCAGAGGCTGGAAGGGCGCATGGTATGGTCTACGTCACTTCACAACCCGGATTTCTCAAAATATGCTGAAGATTGCGGGGGGATGGGGATCTGGGTGTCTAGACCTGAAAAGCTGGATGAGGCGCTTGGGAGAATAGTGGAGCATGACGGTCCTGCTCTGCTGGAGGTGATGACGGACCCTGAACTCACCTGACTCTTCCTTGAAAAGTCGTAGAGAAGGTTGGATCCCTCCATCTTCTTTATTCGTTCAGGGCATGACCACTGGAATTTTGAAAACGAGCGCTTTTTTTGAATTCAACAGACTTGAAAAAAATTGCCGTAACTAAATGAAAATGCATGTTTAAGTTCTCTTTCAGACCAGCTCTGAACCCGGATCAGGATATAGTGGCTTTTCTTGATTGGGAAGAATTAAATAAATACTGGATCGACTACAACCATTTTCGTAAACAGTTTTTCTTGTGAATCCCTGTTTGCAGGCGGTGTCAAAATTGAGAAGATTCTTCTAATGCTCCATGCTGTCTATACCTCCAGTTAAAATGTTTTTCCGATTTCTGGCTGAGCGATATCAAGATCAACCGTGTTTCTGGTCCGATTGCATTGGCTCAATATTCACTCCGAGTCTAAAAACAATCGCAGTTCCGATCAACAGAACCGCTATTACAGCAAACGGAATCCTGTAATCAAATCCAGTGCCGAAAACTCCAATGAGAAATCCGGCCAGAATGGGTCCGGACGCATGTCCTACGTCAAATATGGTCCCAAAAGTTCCCATTGCCGAACCGAGATTGTCCTCTCTACAGAAATCGGAAACCAGCGCCGCGGCCGAAGATGTCACTACAGCCTCTCCCAATCCAAAAACGGCAGCCAACAACAGTAATATAGTCAGATCCTTGAACCAGGGAATTAAAATGAATGGGATAGCGCATACGAACATGCCCCAGAAAAGCAGCCTGGCTCGGCCATGTCTGTCGGACATTCTTCCCATAACCGGTTTGGACAGAATCGTTACCGCAATCTGAACGCCCCAGATCAGACCGGCCTCAAATGCGCTGAAGCCACAGACAAACACGGTATAGATCGGCAGGAAAGCCTCTAGAGCGCCAACAGAGAGATTCTGGACCCCTTCCATGTTGCTTGTCAAAAGTACCCGTTTGTCGAACAGTATCTCTTTCACGCCATTTCTAAACTGCATAAAAACAGCGCTGATGGTTTTCCCATTTCCTGACTGCGGGCTATCCCACCTACCTCGCATGACCCAGACGGCAATGATTAATGATGACATCCCCAATGCCGCAACTATTCCGTATATGATGTGGAAATCCAAGAGGGAGGGCGTCTGGTCGCCTGACATCCACGTTAGCAGAAAACCTCCCAGAGGGGCTCCAACAAGGTTTCCTATGATGGTCACGGATGAAAACCACGAAAGCATTTCGGCTTTTCTTTCTCCGGCGAAACCTATCACGACCGCCATTACCACCGGGCCGTAGATCGCCGTAGCAAATCCGTGAAAGAATCTGACCACAACCAGAGACTCATATGAATTCACAAACAGATAGGCGAAAGGGACTACGGCAAAAACCCCCAGGCCAATGAATAGAGTCCTGGTTCTTCCTATGACATCCGACAGGACACCGGCCGGCATTTTAAAAAAAATACCGGTTACGGTTGATATGGCAACTGCAAATCCTATAGCCTCAGGTCCAACTCCGAAGGAAGCGGCAAACAGGGCCAGAACAGGAGTCCTGGCGAGTCCGTACGAGGCTCGGGCCAGAAAGCCGACGGCGCACAGACCGCCAAAGGTAGTCCCTACGTATTCACTGGACTTGCCAATGATTTTCATCCCTAGCCTCCCTGAGCTACTGCGAACTGATCATGGCCTGTATTTCAAAATGGTTATTGATCTGTCTTTGAGCCGCCTCCTGACTCTTGGCCAATTTCCGATTTGTTGAAAGGATCTCAACAAAACGTTTTTCAGCTTCAGACCCTGATGAAACTACCTGGTCAGTCGAATAAATTATGTCAACCAGTTTGTCTGCATAAATTATAATCTTTTGTTCTAATGTTTTCGGGCTGTAGTCTTTCTCGGGTATGTCTGCGTCCCGGGCTTCTTTCGGGGTTAATCCGGCTTTGACGTGGGTTTCCATTATTCTTAAAATGTCCTCGTGCAGACCCATCGATCTACCTATCTGGGCCCCGAGATACCCATGATCATCAGCCCTACTTTTGGCTTTACCCAGGTCATGAAGGAGTCCGCCCCTGGCGATGAGCTTATAGTTTAACGGTTTGTTGATTTTTGAAGCTATCTCGAGAGCTTTACGACAGACTCTCTGGCAATGAACCACGTCATCCGGCGCAACCCCCGCTTTTCTCAATAGCTCCAGGTCTGCCAGAAGCGTTTCAAATTCGGACGGGAACCCCTTTTGGGGCCTACCTGTGACTCCAAAATAAGCCAGAGTATCCAGAATGGATTTTTGGAGATCTTCTTGAAAATGGTTGAACCTGGCAAGAAAGTCGTCATGGATATGCTGGAGATATTCCTGCAGTCCCTCTTTGCCATGCTTCTCAAGAATCATTTGACCCTGTTCATGAATTTTCGTTATGTCGTGACGCTCGACCTTGGTTGAAGGATCCTTGTCAATCCATTCATGCAAGGCCAAATAATCCTTGCCTGAGCGATTGAGACTTAGCTCCGCAGGTTTTTCCGTGCTTGGCATGGCACATTCCTCCGGCTACACAATCAGGTCCTGCGAAAATATTCGTAGAGATCGTTGAACAGGTTTGCGCTTCTCACAAGCCGCAGTTCATCAGACTTCTCACTGGCTACCATACCATCAATAAGAGCCAGTATTCCGGGGCTTTCTATTTGACGGTAAGGAGTCACTTTTAGATCGATATCATGGATGATTTTGGCCAACTCTGCGATTGCCCTGTCTTTGATTGAGAAGCGCTCTGACAAAACTTCGAAAGTGCATTTGTCACCCTCGTGAGTGAATTCACCATTGAACATGTCAAATCTGATTTCATTTTCCCTTGAACGATAGGTTCTTTCTGTAACAAATCTGAACGATGCCCGGGGGTCTATGAAATGTTTGATCAACCATGCGCTTGCCATGCGATCGATGTAAACACCCTTGCGGGTGACCCAGGTTCGGTCCTGAAACCCCTTCAAATCATAACTGTCCAGTCTTCTATTTTCTGACGCCGAGGCAAGTCGCCTTTCGGAGACAAGTTCGTCAATTCTATTCAGTAACTTCAAAGATTCATCTGCGCCTGGAGCCCCAAAAAAGTCGATCCTGGATACTGCCAGATGTCTCTTTTTCAATCGGACCAAGAGGCCTTCCATGACAGCGATGTCTTCATGTGTGATTGATTTGATTGAAGATCCTGAATCAAGTATTTGCTTCGCGTCATTGATGATCTGGACAAAATCCGATTCCCTTGCCCTTTGAAAAAGTTGTTCTACCTGCTCGTCAGTCAGACCTTCTATAAAAGTCGCAGCGCAAACCGACGCTTCGGCGCCCGACTGAATGATCTCTCGCAAGACCCATTGAAAATCCTCAAGGGTCTGATCGTTTCGAGGAATTGCGTAGACCGAATTCTTGATGGCAACGGCTCCGAGACTCTGCAATCTTCTCCATATCTTGACTCTCAGATATCCAGGTTTAGGTGGTATCTGGTGAATCAGAAGCAACCATTTTCCATTGACATGTTCAGCCATCCAAACCTTCCAGGAAACACCTGATACCAAGATGATACAGATGTATCTCATTGTCAAGACGTCATGGG